>NZ_DLGH01000025.1:0-112042 GCF_002482605.1 Thiomonas sp. UBA7699
AGCGCCCGTTGCTGCGCCTGCGCGCCCTGCGCCGCCAGCGCCTCAGCCGACGCAGGCCCGCGCGCCCGTCGCAGAGCCCGTGCCTCACGCCGCATCACCCAAGCCGACGGGACGGGTCGAAGCCCTGCGCGCTGCGCTTGCGGCCTGCCAGACCAAGGGTAATTTTTTCACCCAGCAACTCTGCATTCAGGAAACGCGCTGGAAGTATTGCGGCGCGCCGCTGTCGCCCGATCCGCTGTGGGGCAAGATTCCCGAATGCCCCAATTCGTCGTCGGAACAGAACAATCCGTGAGAGCCTGTACCGGGTTTGACCCGACCAAATTTCACCACCGTCCAGGGAGGACATCATGACCGTGAAAACCACCAACAACCTCGGCGTGCTGCTGCGCAGCTACGAGGCGCTGCACAACTGGCGCGCGCTGGCCATGCTGGCGGGCAGCTTCGTGCTCGGCGGGCTGGCCATCAGCGGCGGCGCGGCGGCGGGCATGAGCTCGGGCAGCGCCGCAGTATCGATGCTGATGGGGCTGCTGGGCGCGATCATCATCATCGTGGGCATGAATGCCAGCGGGCTGATGCTGGTCGATCAGGCGTATGACCAGCCGATCCGCGGTTTCGCCCCGGCGTTTCTGGGCGGGGTGCAGGCGGCGCTCTACGTCATCGGGCTGCTGATTCTGCTCGGCCTGGGGTTTGGCGTGATTCTGCTGGCGGCTTATCTGCTGTCGCTGTTCGGCCGCATTCCGGGCATTGGCGGGTTTCTCGGTTTTCTCCTCGGCGGGCCTTTGGTCGTGGTGGTGGCGCTGGCTTACGCCGTGCTGCTGCTCGCCGGGCCGCTGATGATTGCGGCGGTCTGGCATGGCGAGGGTTTCATCGCCAGCCTGTCGCGCGCCGTGGGCATCGTCACCCAGCGGCCGCTGGAAGTGTTCATGCACTTTCTGGTACTGGGGCTGCTGGTGTTCCCGGCTGTGGCGTTCATTTTTGCCGTGGTGTTCGTGGGCAGCATGTTCGTCGGCGGATTTTTTGCCGCGGGGGGCTTCGGTGGTATGGGCGGTATGGGGGGCTTCGGTGGCTTCGGTGGCATGCGCGGCATGGAAGGTGTGGCGCTGGGCGGCGCGGGCCTGTCGATCGGCTTGGTGTGGTTTCTCGCCTGGTCGGTGGTGAGCCTGATCTATGTGCTGGGCATGATCTTCGTATACCGGGCGGTGAGTGAAGGCGTGGAGTCGGCCGGGTCTGAGCAGATTGGGCAGAAGCTGGCCCAGTTCAAACAGAAGCTCGACGACTACAAGCCACGCCCCGCGCCTGTCGCGCCGCCGCCCCCGGCTCCGTCGGCTCCTCCGGCCGAACCTCCCGCTCCATCACCGGAGCCGCCTTCCACCGCCCAGTCGGCCGACACCACGCATTGCCCGGCCTGCGGCGCCGCCGTGCACCCGGACGATGTGTTTTGCGGTAGTTGCGGTCATCGGCTCAAGTAAACACGCTCCCTGAAGCCAGGGAGGCCGGAAAATCGCCTGCCAACATCCACCCAACCCATTGCCATGAGTTACGAATTCTCCGACCGAAGTCAGGCGCTGAATCTGCCCAATCCCTACCGCATCGAAAACCTGTTTCTCTACTTTGCGGCAGCGGCGCTGTTGGGGCGGGGCTGAGCGTGGCGGCGGTGTATGCTCTGTGGGGGCGCTACGACTTTCGTTCCACCGTGGTCTGGGTCGATATTCAGGGCAGCTATGAATCGGCGCGCATGGAAATGGGCAATGTGCTGGCCGATCGGCTCAAGACAGAAAAAGACGTCATCAACATCGAGGCCATGACCTTGCGGGTCTGGGCTTCCGAGATCGACACCGTGCTGTTCGAGCGCACCGGCCCGCGACAGGTGCTGGCCATGCGCGGGCTGCCCGACGTGGCGCGTGGCATGGCGGGCGAGTTGCGCGGCTTTGGCCAGGAACGCCCCACCTTGATCGCGCCGCAGTCCAGCCTCGATGCGGAGCGCGCGGCGCATATCGGGAAGTTCAATCAGTTGCTCGGCGGCGGCGCGGAGTCGGCCGCGGTGCTGCCCGCGGCGACCGCTCAGGCCTTGGGGCTGATGCCCGCCACACCGGCGGCCGAATCTGCCTCGACGACGCCGTCGCTGAAAGGGCGGTTCTGTTCGCAATGTGGCGCGCAGACGGCTCCGGAAGATCGGTTTTGCGGCTCTTGCGGAAACGCTTTGGCCTGAGTGCCAGGTAAGGGCCGAGAAAGTTCGCATGCGGCAATTTCCGGGCTACAGGCGGATTCGGGGCGCGGCGGCTGCGTGCCTGATCGGGGTGCTGGTCGTCGGCGGCTTGTCGCTGCTGCCTGCCGTCGCTCAAACACCTTCCGCGCCCGCGCTTGCACCCACCGTCGTGCCCGGCAAGACCTGTCTCGTGCTCTCGGGCGGCGGGGCGCGGGGGCTGGCGCACATCGGCGCGCTACAGGCTTTGCAGCAACTGCGCGTGCCGATCGACTGCATCGCCGGCACCAGCATGGGCGCCATCATCGGCGGGCTGTATGCCGAGGGCGTGTCGGTGGATGTGCTGCGCAGTCAGGTTTCGGGCATGGACTGGGCCAGCGTGCTCTCCAGTCGCCCGGCGCGCGAAGGGCTGGCCTTCCGCCGCAAACGGGCCGACGAGCAAATGCCCGGCGGCATCGAGTTCGGGTTGAGCGATCACGGACAGGTGCAGTTTCCCAACGCAGCGGTCAACACCACCCAGCTTGAGCAGGTGCTGACCAATCTCACCCTGCCCGCGCTGACCGTGCGCGATTTCAACGATCTGCCGATCCCCTTCCGCGCCGTGGCGACCAATATGGTGACGGGCAAGAAGGTCATCCTGCAGCAGGGCGTGCTGGCCACGGCGCTGCGCGCGAGCATGTCGGTGCCGGGGGTGTTTCCGCCCACCGAGTTTGGCGGTGCCTTGCTGGGCGATGGCGGACTGGTGGACAACTTGCCGGTGGATGTGGCGCGCGACATGGGGGCGCAGCATGTGGTGGCGATCAATATCGGCACGCCGCTGGCATCGCGCGAGTCGCTCGACAACATCGTCGGGCTGACCTCGCAGATGATCAATATTCTGATCGAGCAGAACATCCGCGCACAGATCGCCACGCTCAAGCCGGGCGACGTGCTCATCTCGCCCGACCTCGGCGACCTGTCCTCGCTCGATTTTCAGGCGGGCGACCGCGCCATCAAAATCGGCTATGACGCGGTGATGGCCGCCCGCGCGCAGCTCGAACCGCTGGCCTTGCCGCCCGCGCAGTACGCGCAGTGGCGCGACGCCTTCGCCCGCCGGGCGCAGTCGCTGGTGGCGCAGTTGCAGTTCAACGCGCCGCTGGCCGGGGTGGAAGTGCGCGGGCTGTCTGCGGGCATCGATCAAACCTTGAAAGCCCGGCTGGAGCAAAAGCCCGGCGAGCCGCTGCAGTTCGACAAAGTGCGCACCGATGTCGATCGTCTCTTCGGCAGCGGCGATTTTTCGCGGGTGGATTACCGCCTGGTCTCCGGTCGGCGCGGACAGGTGCTCGAATATCGCCTGCAGGACAAGCCCTGGGGCCCCAACTATCTGCGCTTCGGGCTCGGGCTCTATACCGATCTGCGCAACCAGTCGCGGTTTTCGCTGCAGCTCTCGCAGCGGCGGCCCTGGCTCAACAGTCTGGGCGGCGAGTGGCGTAACGATCTGCAGATCGGCTGGCGCAACCGCTGGATGTCCGAGCTGTACCAGCCCATCACGCGCGGTGGCTGGCTGTTCGTCTCACCTTATCTCGATCTGGACGCGCGGCCCGTCGATGTGTATTCCGGCAACAACCCCGTGCTGCGCTACCGCCTCACCACGCAGCGCGTGGGCCTCGATCTGGGCGTGCCCCTGGGCGACTATGGCGAATTGCGCGCCGGTCTGAGCCGGGCGAACATCTACGGCACCTATTTGCTCGGAACGCCGCCGCTGAACAACAGCAGCGCCCTGCTGCGCGAAGGCGGCATGCGGCTGCTGGTGCTGGCCGACCGGCTCGATCATGCCTACTTTCCCCGCAAAGGATGGAGCGGGCGGGGCGAGCTGTTTTTTGCCCGCACCGCGCTGGGCAGCGATGCCAATTACGACCGCATCGACCTCTCCGGGCAAGACGTCGCCAGCTTCGGGCGGCACACCGTGGAGGTGGCGGCCCGGGTGGCCAGCTTCCGCGACCGCGCCGGGCTGCTCAATCTCGACTACCTCTCGCTCGGCGGCTTCGACGCGCTGGGCGGCTATCGCGAGGGCCAGCTCATCGGCAACTATCTGATCTATGGCCGCATCGGCTATCGCTACGAACTGGTCACGCCCGGACTGTTTGGCGGCGCCGCTTATCTTGGGCTGGCCTACGAGCGCGGCAACACCTGGGCGCAGCGCGCGCAGGTCAGCCTGAGCGATCTGCGTTCGAGCACCAGTGTGTATCTCGGCACTGATACGCCGCTGGGCCCGGTGTATTTCGGCCTGGGCAAGGCGCCAGGGCAGAAAGTCAACTTCTATCTCACTCTGGGTCGTCCGTGAGGCCGCTCGCCGCGCCGGACTGCCGGTCGGATTCGGAACCTTCTACTGGCCGCGCAGCCTCCTCCAGCCAGCTTTCAATGAGTTGCGACGCCGATTCAACGCCCGACAGCTTGGTGGCTGAAAACAGTTGCAGCGAAATCGGCGCCGTCATGCCCACCGCCTGCGCGTGCTGCGCGAGTTGATCGCGTGCCGCCTGCGCGGCGCGCTGTCCCTCCTGACGGTTGAGCTTGTCGGCCTTGGTCAGCAGCACATGCAGCGGCACGCTGGCCGGGGCCATGAAAGCCAGCAGGCTCAGATCGGTTTCGGTCAGCCCCAGGCGCGAATCGGCCAGCAGTATCAGCCCGACCAGCGGCCCGCGCTCGGCCAGATACTGGGCGAGAAACAATTGCCAGCGCTTTTTGTCGGTTTTGGCCACCGCCGCATAGCCGTAGCCCGGCAGATCGACCAGCAATCCGCTGGGTGAGTCTTTAGGGCCGACGGCGAAAAAATTGATGTGCTGGGTACGGCCGGGCGTTTTGGAGGCGAACGCCAGTTGCCGCTGCTGGCACAGGGTGTTGATTGCCGTGGATTTGCCCGCGTTGGAGCGGCCGACAAAAGCGATTTCAGGCAGCCCGGTAACGGGCAGGTTCTCCATCGAAGAACTCGTCACCATAAAACGCGCACTGTGGAGCAAGGGGCTGAAACGCACCTGCGGGGGGGTTGACCTGCTGGAATTCCCTATATTCGCCATAACTTATGTATCGGTAGGATGCGCCATCTTGTGCAAACAGGCTGGCCGGGTGCAGCAAAGGGCTGCGCTCTCGCCGGTGTCCGAGCCGCGCGGCGCAGTGCATTGTCGCTGTTTGTCACTGTTAGTCCGGCGCGGGCGAATTTCTGATGGATCGCTTTCATGCCTACCCCTTCGGTTGCAGTGCGCGTTGTCTTGACTCTTGCCGGCCTGTCGCTGGCGTCTGCTCCATCGTGGGGCGCAGACGCCCCGGCGGCGACGGCGTCCAGCGTCAGCGAAACTTCCTTTCCCGCGCCCACGTCGGCGCAGCTTCAGGCGGGCGCCAAGGTGGCGCAGACCTGCGCTGCCTGCCACGGCATCGACGGCAACGCCACTTCGACCGAATTTCCCAAACTGGCCGGCCAGCATGCCGACTATCTGGTCAAGCAGTTGCACGACTATCGCATCGCCAAGGGCGCCAAACACCCGGCGCGGGTCAACGCCATCATGAATGGCATGGCGGCAACGCTGACCGACGCGCAAATCCGAGATGTCGCGCTGTATTACAGCCGCCAGACCTTCAAGCCCGGGGTGGCCTTTGCCGACAAAAAAGAGTTGAAACTCGGCCAGGCGATCTGGATGGCGGGCATTCCCGACCGGGCCGTACCGGCGTGCGTATCGTGCCACGGCCCGGGCGGCGCGGGCATGCCTTCGCGCTATCCGCGTATCGGCGGGCAGTGGCAGGGCTACCTGGAAATGGAACTGCAGATGTTCCGCAACGACCGCCGCACCAACAGCCCGGAAATGCACGACATCGCCTCGCGCATGACCGACAAGCAGATCACCGCCGTGGCCGAGTATGCGGCTGGCTTGCGCGCTCCGTCCGAGTTGCCGCGCTGAATCGGGCCGCGCCTCCAGCCGAAAGGCGGCCGATACGCTCTGTTACCGGAACTTTCGCCCGCCGGGCATGCTCTGTCCTACGGCGAGACCAAGGGTGAGAGTCAGGGGCCGATGGTTTGGGTTTGGCTTGAAATGACCCGGCACGAACGGCCGCTCGCTCTGCGGAAAACCACGCTGCCCCAGCCTGGCGCATGACACCTCTGGCCTGTGGGATATCAAATTTGAGGTTTTTCTGTTTTGTTATATTGATTCGTTGATTTTTTCAAGCTATTGCATTTGTCATACCTGTCTTCGATGCTGTCCACCTACCCTTTTGCGGGGTGCCGCTGGGTGGTCTGATTCATCAAAGTCCGGCCTACCGATTTCCCATCGATCGCTAATCGTTCGCTGCGCCAAGTTTCCCACCGTATGTCTGCCACCCCATCGCCAGTTCCCAACACCACTCTGAGTACCTCCGGCTGGGAGCTGCAGCACGGCTCACGCGCCTGGCGCGCCTTTGTCGAACTGCTTTCGTCGATGCGCTTCGCCATTGCGCTGCTGGTGATCGTCGCCGTCGCCAGCATCATCGGCACGGTGCTCACCCAGGGACAGCCCTACAACAATTACATCAACCAGTTCGGACCGTTCTGGGCGGAAGTGTTCCGCAAGTTCGAGCTATATAACGTCTATTCCTCCTGGTGGTTCCTGCTGATCCTGACCTTTCTGGTGGTGTCCACCAGCCTGTGCCTGATCCGCAATACGCCCAAGATCATCACCGATCTGAAGACCTATAAAGAGGGGATGCGCGAGCAGAGCATGCGTCACTTCCACGAGCGCGGCGAAACCACGTTCACCGATGGCCGCGCGGCCACCGTGGCGCATTTGACGGGCGTCATGAAGAGCCACGGCTACAAGTTCAAGGTGCAGGAGCGTCCTGCGGCGCAGGAGGGCGGTGCGGGCGCCACCATGATCGCTGCGAAGACCGGAGGCATCAACCGCATTGGTTATGTGCTGGCGCATGCCGCATTCGTGCTGATCTGCGTGGGCGCGCTGTTCGATGGCGACATGATGATCAAGGCGCAGATGTGGATGTTCGGCAAAGAGCCGCTCAAGGCCAATATGCTGTTGTCGCAGGTGCCCGAGATCAACAAGCTGTCGGTGCACAACCCGACCTTTCGCGGCAATCTGCAGATTCCCGATGGCGGCGAATCGAATATGGCAGTGCTCAGCATGGGCGACGGCGTGTTGCTGCAGCCGCTGCCGTTCAACATCCATTTGAAAAAGTTCAATATCGACTTCTATTCCACCGGCATGCCGCGCTTGTTCGCCAGTGATGTGGTGATCACCGATCCCCGCACGGGCAAGAGCTTTCCGGCGAAGATCGAGGTCAACCATCCGTTGACGTATGACGGCGTCACCATCTTCCAGTCGGGCTTCGCCGATGGCGGATCTGAACTGTTCCTCAAGGCCTGGCCGATGCACGGCCCCAGCGACAAGACCTTCGATCTGACCGGCACCGTGGGCTCGGATCGCCAGCTCAGCAATGGGGCGCAGAGCATGCAGGTCGAGTTCACTGAACTGCGAATCTTCAACGTGCAGGACATGAGCCCGGCGCAGATGACCGGCGTCAAGCCCAAGGAGCAATCCTTCATGTCCGGCTTCGATCGGCACCTGGGCGCACCCGTGGCCGCGCCGGGTGAGCGGCATCTGCAGAACATCGGCCCCGCGGTGATCTACAAGATTCGCGATGCTTCGGGTCAGGCGCACGAGTATTTCAACTACATGTTGCCGGTTGAGCTCAATGGCGAAAAGGTGTTCCTCGCCGGGGAGCGCGGTTCGCTTGACGCGGGTTACAAATATCTGCGCATACCGGCCGACAGCAATGATTCCATCGATGGCTGGATGCGGTTCCGCGCCGCCTTGTTCAACTCGAAAGATCGTCAGGAGGCCGCAGCCCAGTACGTCGCCGCGTCTTTGCCGCCAGACGCGACTGCCGAGCTGAAAAATCAACTCCTGGTAACCGCCTCGCGCACGTTGGATATTTTTGCGGGCGAAATTCCTAACGATCCCAAAACCGGCAAGCCGGTGGTTCAGGCGCCCGGCGGCCTGCCCGCGCTCGCGCAGTATCTCGAAGCCGCCGTGCCGCAAGACAAGCAGCAGCAGGCGTCCGACGTGTTCGTGCGCATTCTGAACGGCACGCTGTGGCAGCTCTGGCAGATCAGCCGCGAAAACCATGGCGAAAAGCCGGTCACTCAAGACCCGGCGCATGAAAAATTCTTCGACTCGGCCGTACTCGCCCTGTCCGACACCTTTTTCTATCCGTCTCCGCTCTATCTGCAGATGACCAATTACAAGCAGATCCAGGCCAGCATCTTCCAGGTGGCGCGCGCCCCTGGCAAGGTCGTGGTCTATACCGGCGCGGTCTTGCTCATTCTTGGCGTATTTGCCATGCTTTACATCCGTGAACGCCGCGTCTGGTTTTTGGTGAAAGACCGGGAAGACGGCGGCAGCGACACCCTCATGGCCATGAGCACCAACCGTCGCACCATGGAATACAAGAAGGAATTTGAAACACTGCGCACAGCCAGTCTGGGCGTAGCATCACCCGACCCGGCGAAAGCACAATCGCCGGACACTGCCTCGACCTGAATAGGGACCCGCCATGGAACTTGCCAGCAAATCCCATAGCTTGCCACTGAACTCCAAGAGTTCGGAACCTCCGCGCCAGAACGGCATCGGTGCTTACTTGCGCCGACGCTCCATGTATGACTGGATTTTTCTACTGCTCATCGCCGGTGGTGATGCGTATGTGCTGAGCCAGTACGGCCAGAACATGAACTATTACGTCAAGCTCATTTTCCTGGGAGCGACGACGACGTTGATGTTCCTCGGATGGGGGTGGACGGCCATCAAGAATCTGGCGCTTGTCGTCACGGGCCTGTCGCTCTTCGGCATCTGGCTGTATCAGGGGCCGGATGGGCACGCCGTGCTGGCGCGCAGTGAACAGGTGTTTTTCCTCAAGTACTTCCTTGCCAGCCAGTCTGCGATTCTGTGGATGGCGTTCCTGATGTTCCTGAGCACCGCAGCCTACTGGTTCGGCATGTTCACCGGCCCGGCGCAGAATACCGCAGCAGGCATGGCGCTGGCCGGCGCAGGCGGGGCGATGGCAGGCGGCGGCGACGGTATGGTGCGCGACGCCAAGGGCTGGCAGTCCAATTTCTCGCAGTACTTCGGTTCGCGTCTGGCCTGGGTGGGCATCACCATGGCGCTGGTCGGCACCATGATGCGCTGGTATGAGAGCTATCAGATCGGGCCGGACATCGGCCACATCCCGCTGTCGAACCTGTACGAAGTGTTCGTGCTGTTCTCCTGGCTGACCACCATTCTGTATCTGTATTTCGAGCAGAAATACAAGACCCGCAGCATGGGCGCCTTCGCCATGCTGGTGGTCAGCGCCGCGGTGGGCTTCCTGCTGTGGTACAGCATGGTGCAGAACGCCTATGAAATTCAGCCGCTGGTGCCTGCGTTGCAAAGCTGGTGGATGAAGCTGCACGTCCCGGCGAACTTCATCGGTTACGGCACCTTCGCCATCGCGGCCATGGTCGGGTTCGCTTACCTCATCAAGACCCATGCCAACGAGACTTCCTTGTGGAAGCTCACGCCGCTGTGGCTGATCGGCTTTGTGATGTTCTTCGAGCCGCTGGTGTTCCGTCAGGGCGGCATCTCCGAGTACTGGGGCGTGTTCGCCGGTGTCTCGGCGCTGATCGTGGCCGGTATTCTGTATGGCCGCCGTCGCATCGCCTCGCATCTGCCCTCGCTGGAAGTGATGGATGACGTGATGTACAAGTCCATCGCCATCGGCTTCACCTTTTTCACCATCGCCACCATTCTGGGTGCGCTGTGGGCCGCCGAGGCCTGGGGCGGCTACTGGAGCTGGGACCCGAAGGAAACCTGGGCGCTGATCGTCTGGCTGAACTACGCCGCATGGCTGCACATGCGCCTCATCAAGGGTCTGCGCGGTCAGGTTGCCGCGTGGTGGGCGCTGACCGGCCTGCTGGTCACCACCTTCGCCTTCCTCGGCGTGAACATGTTCCTCTCGGGCCTGCATTCCTACGGCAAGCTGTGAGATGAACTAGCGACGCAAAAAAAGGCCCTTCGGGGCCTTTTTTATTGGAAGTAGCCATGAAGAAAAACCTCCTTCACACCCCAATCCCCTCAGAGCAGGCGGGGATGGCGTTGCACTGTAAGGTTCGGCGTGTTGCAGCGACTATCCGCTGTCGCGATGGAATAAGGTCGCCCGATCTGCCGTCTATCGAACGGCATACCAGCCCGCCGCACAGGAGCGCATCATGAGCAAGCGTCAAGACCAAGGTTTTGAACACCCGCATTCTTCGGAAATCACGCCGAAAGAAGTCTATAAAGATCGTCGGCACTTTCTCGCTGCGGCCGGAGTCGGCGCCGCGGCAGGCGTTGCGGCGCTCACTGCACATCGTGCGCAGGCGACCGCAACACCTGTGCACGGCGGCCTGCCCGCACCGGGCAAGTTGCCTGCGCTGGCCGCGCAAAAAAACACCGCCCTGTCCACCACGCAGGCGACGACGCCTTACAAGGACGTCACGACCTACAACAATTTCTACGAATTCGGTACGAGCAAGAGCGATCCGTCCCAGAATGCCGGCAGTCTGAAGACCCGGCCGTGGACCGTGGTGGTGGAGGGCGAGGTGCACAAGCCGCGCACCTTCGGCATCGACGATCTGCTCAAGCTCGCGCCGATGGAAGAGCGCATCTACCGCCATCGTTGCGTCGAGGGTTGGGCGATGGTGGTGCCCTGGCTGGGCTATTCGCTCTCCAACCTGCTCAAGGCCGTCGAGCCCACGGGCAACGCCAAGTATGTGGAATACATCACCTTGCTCGACCCGGCGGAGATGCCGGGACAGAACGACCCCATTCTGCAATGGCCGTATCTCGAAGGGCTGCGCATGGACGAGGCCATGCACCCGCTCACTCTGCTCACGTTTGGCCTTTATGGCGAAGTGCTGCCCAATCAGGACGGCGCGCCGATGCGCATGGTCATTCCCTGGAAATACGGGTTCAAGGGCGGCAAGTCCATCGTCAAGATTCGGCTGGTGGAAAAGCAGCCCGTCACTTCGTGGATGCGAGCCGTGCCGCAGTGGTACGGGTTCTACTCCAACGTCAACCCCGACGTGAGCCCGCAGAACTGGAGCCAGGCCAATGAACGCATGATCGGACAGGGTGGCGCCTTCGGCGGCCTGTTCGCGCCGCGCATTCCCACGCAACTGTTCAACGGCTATGGCGCGCAGGTCGCCAGCCTGTATCAGGGCATGAATCTGAAAAAGTTTTTCTGAGCGCCATGACTACCGCGTCGTTGCTCTCTCTGCCGCGTCGGGTCTTTCGCAGCCGGGCGGTCAAGCCGCTGTTGTTCGTGCTGTGCCTGCTGCCTTTCGCCGGTTTGTTCTGGCGCGGCTGGACCAACGATCTGGGGCCCAACCCTGAACAGACCGTGATCTGGACCACCGGCCTTTGGGCGCTGCGACTGCTGCTGATCACCCTGTCGGTCACGCCCTTGCGCAAGCTCACCGGATGGGCCGAGCTGGCGCGCTTTCGGCGGATGTTCGGCTTGTTCGTGTTTTTCTACGCGCTGCTGCACTTCACCGCGTGGCTGGGCCTGGTCAACGGTTTCAGCGTAGATATGGCCTTGCGCGATGTGGTCAAACATCCCTTTGTGCTCGCCGGAATGACCGCCTTATTGCTGATGACCCCGCTGGCGCTGACCTCCACCAACGGCATGATCCGCCGTCTCGGCGCCCGCCGCTGGCAGGCCTTGCACCGTCTGGTTTACCTGGTCGGCGTGGTGGCGGTGTTCCACTTCTGGTGGGGCAAGCTGGCGAAGAACAATACCGCCAGCCCCACGGTCTATGCGCTGATTCTCGCGCTGCTGCTGGGGCTGCGGCTGTGGTGGGCCTGGCGGGCGGCGCTGGCTCGCCGCGCTCAACTGCACCGTGCAAGAGCTATCGATGATCAGAGCAACGATCCGGCCGGAAAACAGGTCGGCAATCAGGGCAAGAGCAGTTCGCTGGCATAGAGTTGTTCGGGCGTTTCGCGCGGGCGAATCAGCGTGGCGGTGGCGCCGTCGATCATGACTTCGGCAGGTCGGCCGCGGCTGTTGTAGTTGGACGCCATCACCATGCCGTAGGCGCCGCTCGACAAAATGGCCAGCAGATCGCCTTCCGCCAGCACCAGCGCGCGGTCGCGCGCCAGCCAGTCGGCCGATTCGCACACCGGGCCGACGATGTCGTATTTCAAGGCGCTGCCTTCCCTTTGCTCGGTAGGGACGACGGCCTGCTCGGCCGAGTAAAGCGCGGGGCGGATCAGATCGTTCATGCCAGCATCGACCACGGCAAAGTGCTTGACCGGGGTGGATTTGAGAAACAGGGTGCGCGTGAGCAGCACGCCGGCATTGCCGACGATGGAACGACCGGGCTCGATCACGATGGTGCGATGACCGAAACCGCGCGCCGAGATGCGCGCTAGCAGCGGGCTCAGCCACTCCTGCGGCGTTGGCGGGGTTTCGTCGGTGTAGCGGATGCCCAGACCGCCGCCGAGATCAATGTGCTCGATTTTCGCGCCCTTTCGCTCCATCTGCTCCACCAGATCGAGCACCTTGTCCAGCGCGTCCAGATAGGGTTCGACGGTCGTGATCTGCGAGCCGATGTGGCAGGCGATGCCCACCAGTTGCACTTGCTCGAACTGCGCAGTCTGCAGCGCAAGTTGCGCAGCCTGATCTTGCGAGATGCCGAATTTGTTGGTTTTCAGGCCCGTGGAAATATAGGGATGCGTACCGGCGTCGACGTCCGGGTTGACGCGCAGCGCCACACGCGCCACTTTGCCCGCGGCCTGTGCGACCCGGTTGAGTGCGGCCAACTCGCTGGGCGACTCGACGTTGAAGCACTCCACGCCTACATCGAGCGCAAAGCGCATATCGTCGGCCGACTTGCCCACGCCGGAAAACACCACCTTGCACGCTTCGCCCCCTGCAGCTAATACCCGTTTGAGTTCACCCGCCGAAACGATGTCGAAGCCCCAGCCCAGGCGCGCGAGCAGCTGCAGCACCGCCAGGTTGGAGTTCGCCTTCACCGCGTAACGCAGGGCGACATGCACCGAGCTGGCCTGCGCCGCTTGGCTATAGCGTTGCGCCGCCTCTTCGATCGAGGCGCGCGAATAGACATAGGTCGGGGTGCCGAATTCAGCCGCCACGGCAGAGGCGGTGACTTGCTCGATCTTCAAGGTCGAGCCGACATAGGCGATGTGGGGATGCCCAGGCAGGGCAGGGAGGAGCAAGGTCTTCATCAAGGCGTCCGAAAAAGGGCGGCAAACAAACGTGGCAAGCAATTGCAGCAAACCGAGGCAGCCAACCCTCAGCGCGGCGCGGCAGAGGCTGAATGCGCTGGGGCGGGCGTGGGCAGGTACAAGGGGCCGGTCTGTCCGCAGCCGCCCAGCAAAACAACCACCCCGAGCGCGGCCATCAGGCGTAGCAGTGGGCGCAGGTGTTGCGGTCGATTAAGCTTTGTGTCCATCGAAAATCAGTGTATCAGCCGCCCCATGTCCGACACGCTCGACGACACCCGTTATCTGCAGATTGCCGAACAGGCCATGGCCGCCATCGAAGCGGCCGCCGACGCCGCCGACCTCGATTCCAAACGCGACGGCTCCGTGCTGCGGCTGGAACTCGACAGCGGAGATCAGGTCATCATCAACCTGCAGCAGCCCACGCATCAGGTCTGGCTCGCCTCGCGCGCCGGAGCGCATCACTTTGTGTGGAGCGGCAGCCATTGGTGCGACACCCGCACCGGCGAAACGCTGGGCGCGGCGCTGCACCGGGTCATGCAGACGCTGGACGCGCCGTCTCTCGACTTGCCCACGCTGTAAGTCCGTCAGCGATCAATTACCTTTGAACAGATCGAGGATGGAGTCGCGCTCTTGCCGCGTGACCTCGGGAGGCGGCAGGGGCGCGTCCAGTCCGAGGCTGGCAACCCCGCCGCCATTGGCGAAGTTGCTGTACACGGGCTCGCCGTTTTCCACCACGATGCCCGGCGGTTGCGCATAGCTGGCAACCGGCACGTTCTGCAAAGCCGTCTGCATGTAGCGAATCCAGATCGGCAGGGCCAGCGCACCGCCGGTTTCCTTGTTGCCCAGTTTCTTCGGCGTGTCGTAGCCTACCCAGGCCACGCCCACCAAGCTGGGCTGGAAGCCGCAGAACCAGGCGTCGAGAAAGTCGTTGGTCGTGCCCGTCTTGCCGTAAAGGTCGGGGCGCTTGAGCGTCGCCTGTGCCCGCGCCGCGGTGCCCGAGCGCGTGACCTCCTGCAGCAGACTGTCCATGACATAGGCGTTGCGCGGCGAAATCACCCGCAGTTTTTCATCGCCCGCTTGCTGCGGCCGATCCTGAAACAGCACCTGCCCTTGGGAATCGGTGATCTTGCTGATCAAAAAAGGTTTGAGCAGATAGCCGCCGTTGGCAAACACGCTGTACGCACGCGCCATCTGCAAGGGCGTGACCGTGCCCGCGCCCAGCGCCAAGGTGAGGTAAGGCGGCTGGCGGCTGGCCTCGAAGCCAAAACGGGTGCTCCAGGTTTGCGCGAACTTCGGGCCGATGTGGTCGAGCACGCGGATGGCCACCATATTCTTCGACTGTGCCACGGCACGCCGCAGGCTGATCGGCCCCTCGTATTTGCCGTCATAATTTTTCGGCTCCCACGATTCGCCGCCTGTCTGCGCCGCGGAGAAAAATATCGGCGCGTCGTTGACCACGGTGAGCGGGGTGATGCCTTTTTCCAGCGCGGCCGAGTAGATGAAGGGCTTGAAACTCGATCCCGGTTGGCGCCAGGCCTGGGTGGCGTGATTGAACTTGTTGCGCGCGAAGTCCAGGCCGCCCACCATCGAAACGATGGCGCCATTATTCGGGTTCATCGACACGAAGGCCGACTGCACCTGCGGCAGTTGGGTGATGACCCATTGCCCTGGCCCATCCTCCGCCAGCCACACCACCGCCCCGGCGCGCAGCTTGATGGCGGGCTGCGCCTTGTCCGACAGCCCGAGTGCGCGCACCTGTCGCAACCCCGCGCCTGAGACGGTCACGATCTGTCCCGCCTCGGTCATCACTTTCACTTCGGCGGGCTTTGCGCTGAGCACCACGCTGCACACCATGTCGTCGGCTGCGACTCGGTCGGCGCAGGCCTGTTCGATCGCACCGGGAATCGCGTCCACCGCACCTGGTAGATCGATGAAGGCGTCAGGTCCGCGATACGGCTGGCGCAACTCGTAAGACAGTACGCCGCTCTGCACCGAGCGCCAGGCCGCCAGTTGATCGCGCAAGCGTATGGTCGTGTAAACATTTAATCCTCGCGTGTAGGCGGCTTCGTGGTAGCGGTCGAACACCATCTGACGCACCGTCTCCGTGATGTAGCCCGCATGCACATTGTCCTCCGTCTGCGCGGTGCGCAGCGCCAGCGGCTCGTCCCGGGCCTGTTGCGCCTGCGTCGGGGTGATCCAGCGCAGTTGCTGCAAGCGCGCGATCACATGCAACTGGCGCTGCCGCGCCCGCTGCGGGTTGCTGATGGGGTTGTAAGCCGAGGGCGCTTTGGGCAGACCTGCCAGCATCGCCATCTGCGCCAGGGAGAGCTGGTCGAGCGGTTTGGCGAAATAAGCCTGCGCGGCCGCAGCAAAACCGTAGGCCTTGCGGCCGAGGAAAATCTGATTCATGTAAAGCTGCAGAATCTGGTCCTTGCTCATCTGTTGCTCGATCTTCAGCGCCAACAGCACCTCGAACAACTTGCGGGTGAAGGTCTTGTCGCGCGACAGATAAAAATTGCGCGCCACCTGCATGGTGATGGTCGAGGCGCCCTGACTGCGCGAGCGCTCCAGATTCGCCAGCAGCGCACGAGCCACCCCGGGCCAATCGATGCCGCCGTGCTGATAGAAGCGGTCGTCTTCGGTGGCTAGCACCGCTTTTTTCATTAGATCGGGAATCTGTCCAATGGGCATGAACACCCGGCGCTCCTCGCCAAACTCGCCCAGCAGCGCGTTGTCCGCCGAATACACCCGCAGCGGCAACTGGGGTTGATAGTTCTGCAATTCCGAGATGTCAGGCAGTCGCGGCCAGCTGAGCGCCAGCACCAGCCCCACAACCAGCGCGGCCGCGATCAGCAGCCCCACGACCGTGACCACCAGGCCGATCAGGGCGCGCAGCCACCAGGGAGAGCGAGCGCGCGGGCGCGGCGTCGGAGAGGGCGAAGCGGTAGAGGAAGAACTCATCGAGGCGGGCGGACGCGAAGTTCCGCAGGAGGCTTACGCGGCTTGCGCGCAGTGGAGAAGGAGGCAGCCGCACGACCCACGAGCAAACGCTTGGAGAGGGCGGAAAGAAAATTTTGTTGCAAATTATAAAAATCCCCGCCGTTGTGCCGTAAGAAATCACAAATGCTCACCGCCTAGCCGTCGTGGGAGTTTTGCAACGTTTTTCGGATGGGCCGGGGTTTACACGTTAGTACATCAAGGACTTGTTGGTAGGATCGAAGAAAAAATCTGAGTTCGTAGCGCAAACAAACCGGGGTGCAGGTTGACGCACCAACAGGGGCTGGCACGCATTTCGGTGCACCAAAAGCTGGCCTACGAGCTTGCGCACAATGTTGCAAATCAATCGGGGGGTCTTCAGTGGCCACATTTGGCAGTCTGTTTCGCAAGCGCTATGCGCCAATGATCGGGCTGGATATCAGCAGTTCCAGCGTCAAGCTCGTTGAGCTCGATATGGATGACCGCGGCCAGTACACCTTGCTGCGCGCCGCCATGGAGCCTCTCGAAAAGGGTTCCGTGGTCGATGGCAACATCGAGAAGCTCGACGATGTGGTCGAGGCCGTGCGCAAGGTCGTCCGCAAGAGCGGCACCAAGGCCAAGCAAGTCGCCATGGCCCTGCCGCCGTCGGCCGTCATCACTAAAAAGATTGTTCTTCCGGGCGAGTTGCGCGAAGAAGAAATCGAAGTGCAGGTCGAAAGCGAAGCCAACCAGTACATTCCGTTCGCTATCGATGAGGTGGCGCTTGATTTCAGCGTCCTCGGCCCCAGCAGCACCTCTCCTGGCGACCAGGAGGTGCTGATCGCCGCCTCACGGCGCGAAAAGGTGGATGATCGCCGCGGTATTGCCGAGGCGGCCGGTCTCAAGCCCGTGGTGATGGATATCGAAGCCTTCGCCTCGCGTCTGGCCGCTCAACGTCTGATTGAGCGTCTGCCCCGCGCCGGGCTCGACTTGCTCGTGGCGCTGTTCGAGGTGGGTGCAAGTTCCACCAGTCTGCAGATTCTGCGCAACGGTGAAACCCTCTACGACCGCGATCAGGCCTTCGGTGGTGCCCAGCTCACCCAGATGATCGCCCGCACCTATGGTTTTTCGCTCGAGGAGGCCGAGGCCAAGAAACGCGCCGCCGACCTGCCGGACGACTACGCCACGCAGGTGCTGGCGCCCTATATGGACAGTCTCACGCAGGAAATCGCGCGGGCGCTGCAGTTCTTCTATCGCGCCACGCCGTTTGGCCGGGTCGACTACATCCTGCTGGCCGGCGGCTCGTCGGCCTTGCCCGGTCTGGCGGAAAAAATTACCGCAACGGCCTCGGTGGCCTGCATGGTCATCAACCCGTTCGAGGGCATGGCGGTTGCCGAATCCGTGCGCGAAAAGAAGCTGCGCAGTCAGGCGCCGTCCTATCTGACCTGCTGCGGCTTGGCGATGCGGCGTTTCCTGCAATGACGCAGCAACGGGATCTGTCATGAATATCGTGTTGATCAATCTGCTCCCCCACCGGGATGCCAAGCGCAAAAAACGGCGCGAGGCCTTCTATGCGGGAGTTTTTGCCTCCATTGTGCTGGGCGGGCTGGTGCTGGCGCTCGGCTATACCGTGCTGAGTGAAATGATCACCCAGCAACAAAGCCGCAACGACTTCCTGAAGGCGGAAAACGCCAAACTCGACAGCCAGATCAAGGACATCGCCTCGCTCAAGGCCGAGATCGAAGCGCTGCGGGCGCGTCAAGATGCGGTTGAGGGTCTGCAGGCCGACCGCAACCTGCCGGTGCACCTGTTCGACGATCTGACCAAAGACACGCCGACCGGGGTTCAGCTCTCGCAAATTCGCCAGGACGGGGCGACTGTGCTCATTCAGGGCGTCGCGCTCAGCCAGGAGCGCGTGGCCGACTTTCTGCGCAATCTGAGCCGCCCCGATGGTTGGCTCGAAAAGCCTGAACTGATCGAGATCCGCTCGCAGATTGCTCCCGCTGCGGCGGGCAATGCGGCGCGCGTCGTGGCGCAGTTCCAGTTGCGCGCCACTCTCAAGCGGCCCACGCCGGCGGGCGCCTCCTCGGGTGCCACTTCAGGTCCGGCGCCAATGGCCAAGAATCCTTCGTGAGGCGACACTGATGGCGACCTCCAAACTCTCAAAAATCGACCTGAACGGTGCGTTTCAGGACATTTCGGCACAGTTCCGCGGGCTCAATCCCAACGATCCGGGCGCTTGGCCGGCCTGGCCGCGCAACACCGTTTATGTCGCTGCCTTTTTGCTGACCCTGGGGTTGGGCTGGTATGCCTGGCTGTCGGGCACGCGTGACGAACTCACCTCGGCCCAGCAGCAGGAAGTCACCCTGCGTCAGGAATACAAGAACAAACTCGAACAGGCCGTCAGCCTCGATTTGCTCAAGGCGCAGAAAGCCCAGGTGCAGCAATACGTGGCCCTGCTGGAAAAACAGCTGCCGAGCAAGGCCGAAATGGACGCCCTGCTCTCCGACATCAACCAGGCGGGCATTGGTCGCGGCTTGCAATTCCAGCTGTTCAAACCGGGTCAGGTGGATGTGAAACCCTACTACGCCGAACTGCCGATTTCGATCAAGCTCGACGGCGGCTATACCGATCTGGCGGGCTTCGCCACCGATATCGCCAAGCTCTCGCGCATCGTGACCCTCAACAACATTAGCCTGACGGCCAATACGGGCAAGACCGGCGCCCCGATGGTCATGGACGCCACGGCCAAGACCTTCCGCTATCTGGACGCCGATGAAATCGCCGCCCAGGCCAAGCAGGCGAAAAAACCGGGAGGGGCGAAATGAGTTTGCACCGCGTTAGCCCATATCAGCACTTTCGGCGCTTTCGTCTGCCGCTGATTTCTGCGGCCCTGTTGTCAGCGGTACTCCTGTCGGGCTGCGGGCAGCAGCATGAAGATCTGCGCGAGTGGATGGCGCAACAGCGCGCCAGCATGCACCCGCGCATCAAGCCCATCGAGCCGCCCAAGCCTTTCATTCCTGCCGTTTACGACCCGACGATCGGCACCGATCCGTTCTCCACGACCAAACTCGAAGTGGGCGTGCGGCAGGAGGTGCAGCAACTCAATCCGCTGCTGCAGGCCGAGCTGGCCCGTCCCAAGCAGCCGCTTGAGGCGTATTCACTCGACCAGATTCAAATGGTGGGCAGTGTGAAGATCAAAGGGCAGCAATACGCCCTGCTCAAGGCGGGCAACCTGTTGTACCGGGCGCATGTCGGCGAGTATGCCGGCCAGCACTTCGGAAAGATCATCAAAATCACTGATAGCGAAGTCGATTTGAGGGAACTGGTGCAAGACGCCACAGGCGATTGGGTCGAGCACCCGGCAACCCTTCAATTGCAGGAGAGCACACAATGAAGACGCCTTTCAAACGGCCGCTTTTTAACGGATTTCTGGGGGCTGCACTGTTGACCGTTGCGGTCGTATTGGGGCTTGGGGCCGTTCCGGCTTACGCCGCCAGCAACGCGATCCAGAACGTCACCGCCAGTCGGCAGGGCACGGAAACCGTGGTGCAGGTCAATCTGGCGCAGCCTCTGAGCGCCGCGCCCAATGGCTTCGTGATCGACCAGCCGGCTCGCATCGTGCTCGATTTTCCCGGCGTTGATTCGGCGCTCGATCGTCAGACCGTCAACTTCGAGCAGGGCAATCTGCGTTCGGTCAACGTGGTGCAGGCCCAGGGCCGCACCCGCATGGTGCTCAACCTGCGCCAGTCTGCCACCTATAAAACCCAGTTGGAAGGCAATCGCCTGCTCGTGCTGCTCAATACCACGCATGAACAAGCGGCCGCGACTTCTGCCGCCACGGGGGCTCCGCAAGCCCAGACCGTGCACTTCGCCGACAACCTCAACACCCATCAAGTTGCGCTTCGGGCCATCAACTTCAAGCGCAGCACCGACGGCGCGGGCCGCGTGATCGTCAACTTGCCCAACAATCAGGTGGGCGTGGACATTCACCAACAGGGCCAGAATATCGTCGTCGATTTCCTCAAAACCTCGCTGCCCGCCGACCTGCGCCGTCGTCTCGACGTCACCGACTTCGCCACCCCTGTCACCTCCATCACGACCTTCCAGATGGGCGACAACGTGCGCATGGTCATTCAGCCCAATGGCGACTACGAGCAAAGCGCCTACCAGGCTGACGACCAGTTCGTCGTCGAATTGCGTCGCACCCAGCCCAACCCGAATGCCTTGGTGCAAGGCAACGGCCCCGGCTTCCACGGCCAAAAGCTCTCTCTCAATTTCCAGAACATCGACGTGCGCTCGCTGCTGCAAGTGTTCGCCGACTTCACGCACCTGAACGTGGTGGTCAGTGATTCCGTCACCGGCAACCTCACCCTGCGACTGAAAGACGTGCCTTGGGATCAGGCGCTGCAAGTCATCCTCCGCGCCAAGGGCTTGGGCGAACGCAAGGAAGGCAATGTGCTGTGGATCGCACCGCGAGACGAAATCCTCGCCCGTGAAAAGGCCGATCTCGAGGCGAAAAAATCGCTCAGCGCCCTGGAGCCGGTGAAGTCAGAGACCTTCCAGCTCAACTACCAGAAAGCCGCTACCGTGGTCGCCATGCTGACGGGCGCCGCTGGGGGCGCGCAGTCTGGCACGACGGCAACGCCTTCTCCGGTACTGTTGCCCGGCCTGTCCAGTTCCGCAGCGCCCACCTCGCGCATCCTCTCCCCGCGCGGTACCGTGCTGGCTGACCCCCGCACCAACCAGATTTTCGTCACCGACATTCCCTCCAAGCTCGAAGAAGTCGCCCAACTCATCGCCAAGATCGACAAACCCGTGCGTCAGGTGATGATCGAAGCGCGGATTGTGGAAGCCAGCGACCAGTTTGGACGCAGCCTTGGGGTGAAGCTGGGTTTTCTGAATAACAATCTTCCGGGTACGGGAGGCAATACACCTGGAGTCTCTGTTTCGGGTGATTATCTCGGTGTCTCCCAGCAGACTGGTCAAAATAATGCAACCGGAGCAACGGTAACAGACTCTCAGTTTGTCAATCTTCCCGCGTTTGGTTTAGCTGGTAGTTTGTTGGCGGGCGCAACGCCAAGTTCGTTAGGCATCAGCCTTTTCAACGCAGCGGCCAACCGTTTCATCAACCTTGAGCTTTCGGCCATGGAAGCGGATGGCAAAGGCAAAATCATTTCTTCACCGCGCGTCATCACAGCCGATTTGAGCAAGGCCACCATTGAACAGGGGACTGAAATTCCTTATCAGCAGGCCACTTCCAGCGGCGCGACCGCAGTGACTTTCAAGAAGGCAGTTTTGAGCTTGGATGTCACTCCGCAAATTACGCCGGACGGGAATGTAATTATGAACGTGGAGATTCACAAAGACAGCCCTGGTGCCTCAACGGCAGGTGTGCCCTCCATCAATACCAATACCGTGGCTACCCAGGTCCAGGTAGAAAACGGCGGTACCGTGGTGCTGGGTGGTATATATACTTCGCAAGAGCAGAATCAAACGGATAAAGTGCCGCTGCTGGGGGATATTCCGGTCCTGGGAAATCTATTCAAGAATAATAGTAAAATGTATAACAAAAATGAATTGATGGTTTTTCTGACTCCAAAAATTGTGACCTCTGCGGATCTAACGCACTGATTTTTGCCGATCAAAAATTCTCTACCGTTATCAAAAGGTATTTTATTAAAAGTATTTATTTGATTGGCCTCATGGGCGCCGGAAAAACCACCGTCGGCCGTACGCTCGCGCAACGCGTCGGCCTTCGGTTCATCGACAGCGACCATGAGATCGAGCGCGAGCAAGGCTGCACGATTGCGGCCCTTTTTTCTCGGCTGGGTGAGGCGGGGTTTCGCGACATCGAGGCGCGCGCTATTGACGCGCTGACGCAGCTTGAGGGCATCGTTCTCGCTACCGGGGGCGGTGCGGTGCTGCGGCCGGAAAACCGCAAGGCGCTGCACGAACGGGGTACGGTGGTCTATCTGCGCGCCAGCCCGGACGATCTTGCGCATCGCTTGCGCAACGACCGCAATCGGCCTTTGCTGCAACAAGGCGATGCGCGGGCCAAGCTGCATGAATTGTTTCGTGTGCGCGATCCTCTGTATCGGGAGACGGCGCATTTCGTGATGGACACGGGGCGGCCTTCTCCGGCCCTGCTGACCAATATGGTGCAGATGCAGCTTGAACTCGCCGGTGTATTGTCGGCGGCAGATCGGCGAGATTGAGCGCACGGGCGCGAGGATGCTGGCCCGGCAGGGAGATTCCTTGGCGCCGGGCCGCACTTCGATGCGGCCTTGACGCGGCTTTCTACAATCGGGTCCTGCTTCAGAACAGGATGCTCACATGACCACGGTTCGCATCGCGCTCGACACCCGCGCGTATGACATTCGCATCGGCAGCGGCTTGCTGGGTGCGCCCGACACTTTCGCTGCGGTTGCCTCGCCCAAGGGCACGGCGCTGATTGTGACCAACACCACGGTGGCCCCGCTTTATGCGGCGCGGCTGGAGCAAAGTCTGCAACTGCATTTTGCGCGGGTG
This sequence comes from Thiomonas sp. UBA7699, assembly GCF_002482605.1. Lineage (NCBI taxonomy): Bacteria > Pseudomonadati > Pseudomonadota > Betaproteobacteria > Burkholderiales > Thiomonas > Thiomonas sp. UBA7699. The sequence continues at coordinate 22,966 of NZ_DLGH01000025.1, forward strand.
CTGCGCTGCACTCTGCCCGATGGCGAGGAATACAAAACTTGGGAGACGCTCAACCAGATCTTCACCGATCTGCTGCGCCACCAGTGCGACCGCAAGACCACGCTGTTCGCGCTGGGCGGCGGGGTGATTGGTGATATGACGGGCTTTGCCGCGGCCAGTTATATGCGGGGCGTGCCTTTCGTGCAGGTGCCCACCACGCTGCTGGCGCAGGTGGATTCTTCGGTGGGCGGGAAGACCGCGATCAACCATCCGCTGGGCAAGAACATGATCGGGGCGTTCTATCAACCCCGGCTGGTGGTGGCCGATCTGTCCACCTTGCACACCCTGCCGCCGCGCGAACTCTCGGCCGGTTTGGCGGAGGTCATCAAGCACGCGGCGATTGCCGATGTCGATTTCCTCGCCTGGCTCGAAGCGCATATCGACGCGCTCAGGGCGCAGGACGCCGCCGCCCTGGCCGAGGCCGTGGCGCGCTGCTGCCGCATCAAGGCGAAGGTGGTGGCGCAGGACGAAACCGAGACCGGGCTGCGCGCCATTCTCAATTTCGGCCACACCTTCGGTCACGCCATCGAGGCCGGTATGGGCTATGGCAACTGGCTGCACGGCGAAGCGGTGGGCGCGGGCATGGTGCTGGCGGCCGATCTGTCGGTGCGTCTGGGTCTGCTCGCCCCTGCGGATGCCGAGCGGCTGGCGCGGCTGATCGCCCGCGCCGGACTGCCCGTGCGCGCCCCCGACCTGGGCGCCGAGCGCTGGGCCGAGTGGATGCAGGTGGACAAGAAGACCGAGGGCGGCGAAGTGCGTTTTGTGCTGCTCAACGGGCTGGGGCGCCCGGTGCTGCGCGCCGCGCCCATGACGGAAGCGCAGGCCAGCATAGCCGCGCATCTGCAGCCGTCGCAGCCCCAAGCCGTGCCCTCGGCATGACGCTTGCCGCTTACGCCTGTGTTGAGGCCACCTCTCGCGGGCGTGAACATGCCGAACCGCCGCCGCTGGATCGCACTGGCTACCAGCGCGACCGCGACCGCATCATCCACAGCTCGGCCTTTCGGCGGCTGGAATATAAAACCCAGGTGTTTCTCAATCACGAGGGCGATCTGTTCCGCACCCGCCTGACGCACAGCCTGGAAGTCGCGCAAATCGCCCGCGCGCTCGCCCGGGCGCTGCGCTTGAACGAAGATCTCACCGAGGCGCTGGCCCTGGCGCACGATCTGGGACACACGCCTTTCGGCCATGCCGGACAGGATGCGCTGGGCGCCTGCATGCGAAAACATGCCCCCCAGGGCGGCGGTTTTGAGCACAACCTGCAATCGCTGCGCGTGGTCACCACACTGGAAGAGCGCTACGCCGCCTTCAACGGCCTGAACCTCAGCTTCGAAACCCGCGAGGGCGTGCTCAAACATTGCTCGCGGCGCAACGCCGAACATCTGGGCGAAATCGGCGCGCGCTTTCTGCAGGGCGGCCAACCCAGTCTGGAAGCGCAGATCACCAACCTGGCCGACGCCATCGCCTACAACAATCACGACATCGACGACGGCCTGCGCGCGGGCCTGATCGACCTGGAGGAGTTGCAGACGGTGCCGTTCTTCGCCGGGCACCTCGACGCCGTGCAACGCGCCTACCCGGCCGTGCAGGGGCGGCGGCGGGTGGCCGAAACCATCCGCCGCATGATCTCGGCGCTCATTGCCGACCTGGTGGCCGAAACGGCGCAGCGCATCCGTCAGTCAGGCGTCGATTCGCCCGACGCCGTGCGCGCCGCGCCGCCACTGGCGGCCTTCAGCGCGCCGGTGCAAGAGCAGTTGCAGCAGCTCCAGCAGCTTCTGCTGCATCGCCTCTACCGACACCCCGACGTGCTGCGCAACACCACCAAGGCGCAGCGATTGCTCTCCGAATTATTTGAGGCCTATCACGCCGATACGCGCTTGCTGCCGCGCGCCTATCAGCGGGAGGACGCTGCCCGCCAGCCCCGCGCCATCGCCGACTATCTGGCCGGCATGACCGACCGCTACGCCATCCGCGAGCACCAGCGCCTGTTTTCCATGCGCGACTGGCCGGTGTATTGAACCTAGACGGCCCATCAGGGGGGCTCTGTCCTCGCAGGTTCGGCGGCGGGCGGTTAGGGGCAAATGCATTGCCTACGGCGTCAGTTCGTAAAGCAAGCCGGTTTGCAGCTTGAGTTGAGCGCTGGAGGTCGCCGCGTCGAAACGCGATTGCAGTACCAGCTTGGTGGACTCCAGCGCGCTGCGACGGGCGAGCAGCCAGTCCGAAAGACCGGCTTCGCCCAACTGATAGGCGCGCAACATGCGGTTGCTGGCCTGGGTCTGCACCTGCGCGGCCTGTTCGGTGGCTTTGGCCGCAGCCCCCTGCGCCTGTGCATCGGCGTAAAGCCGCTGGAAGTCCGCTTCGGCCTGCGCTTGCAGATCGCGCAGACGCCACTGCGCGGCATCCGCTTCTGCCAGCGCGGCCCGCTCTTGCGACACGCGCGCCGAGCCGCCAAACGGCATCGCGAACTGCAGGCCGACGATGCGCTCGCTGCCCCCGCGGTCCGACCCGATGTAGGCGCCCACCGTCGGTTGCGGCGTGCGCGCGGCGTGGGCTTGCGCTGCCATCGCCTGCGCCTTTTGCAGCATGGCGCGCTGTTGGATCAGCAACGGGCTGGATTGCACCGCCCGCGCGCTCAGTTGCTCGGCGTTAAGGGTAGGCAGTGCGAGCGCGCCGGGATCGTTCTGACCTTGCAGACTGCCGCCGCGCGACAGCGCCGGATAGCGCGCAAACAAGGCGGCGCGGCTGCTGGCCGCCATGCCCTGCGCGAGCAGCAGGGTCGATTGCGCCCGGGCCTGTTCGGCCTGCATCTGCTCCAGCTCCAGCACGCTGGCGTCCCCCAGAGACTGGCGACGCTGCAGCGCCTTGACCTGGGCATTGATCAAGTCGAGATCCTGCTGCGCCAGCACGGCCTCGGCCTGCGCGCGCTGGGCCGCGAACCAGGCGGTCAGCAAGGCACCGAGAAACTGCTGGCGCGTCGCGACCAGTGCGGCCTGCGCCGAAGTCTGCAACGCTTCGGCCATGCGGCCATCGGCCTGCGCCTGCGAAGGCAGACGCAACTGGCGGTTGATGAGCAACTGCCATTCGTTGTAGCGCCCGCTGTCGGGCAGTGACTCGATGCGGCGTTGCTGCACCTGCGCCTGACCGGTGAACTCGTTGGTTCCGGCGCGCAGCACGGCGCCGTTTTGTGCCGCGGCTTGTTGCAGGGCTTGCGCCTCTTGCAGCGCGGGTGTTTCGGCCAGGATCTGGTCAACCGCGGCGATTTGCGGCAGTGTCGGGCTGGGCAGTTCGCTCAAGGCGGGCAGGGCGGCTTGCAGCGAAGGCGCATCCGCCGACTTGGCCCATGCCTTCTCGGCGCCCCAGGAGGGGGCCGCGGTCAGCGTAAGGGCAAGCGCGGCACTCAATGCACTCAGGGTAAAGGGTTTGGATAGCGGTTTCATCAGACGTTCTCCGTCTTTTGGGTTGCGGCTTCGGTCTCGCGCGCAATGCGCGGCAGACCGAAGCGGGCAAACATCAGGGGTAGCAGCACCAGGGTCAGGGCGGTGGAAGTGATCAATCCGCCGATGACCACGATGGCCAGCGGCTTCTGGATTTCCGAGCCCGGCCCGGTGGCCGAGAGCAGGGGGATGAGGCTGAACGCGGTGATGGTGGCGGTCATCATCACCGGCCGCAGTCGGCGCATGGCGCCATCGCGCACAGCCTGCGCCAACGGAAGCCCGCGCTGCAGCAGCTCGTTGAAGTGACTGACCAGCACCACGCCGTTGAGCACGGCAATGCCCAGCAACGCGATGAAGCCCACCGAGGCCGGCACCGACATGTATTGCCCGCTGGCCCACAGCGCAATCACCCCGCCAACGAGAGCGAAGGGAATGTTGGCGAACACCAGCACCGATTGCCGTACCGAGCCGAAGGTGGTCATCAGCAGCACGAAAATCAGCGCCAGCGCCACTGGCACCACCAGCCCGAGCCGGGCAGCGGCGCGCTGCTGGTTCTCGAACTGGCCGCCCCACTCCAGCCGGAAGCCTTCTGGCAGCTTCACCTTGGTGGCCACGGCCTGCTTGGCGTCGGCCACATAGCTCACCAGATCGCGCCCGCTGACATTGGCCTGCACAGCAGCAAAGCGGCTGCCGTCCTCATGCGCCACCAGCACCGGGCCTTGCGTTGGGGTGAGCTTGGCGAGTTGCGACAGCGGGTAGGCGGTGCCATCCGGCGCGGTGATCGATACCTGGGCAAACGCCTGCGGATTGCTGCGCAGATCGGCGCCCCCGCGCAGCAGCAGCGGGGTGCGGCGCACGCCTTCGAGCACCATGCCCTGCGGCTGGCCTTCGACCAGGGCGCGCAGGTCTTGCTGCAGGCTGTCCACATCGAACCCGGCGCGGCCCGCGGCAAGACGATCGACTTGCACGGTGAGGTATTGCACGCCTTCCGGTCGGGCGGCGAGCACTTCCTGCGCGCCGGGCACGGCTTTGAGCGTTTCGGCCACCTGTTGCGACAGATCGCCCAGCTGGGCGATGTCGGGGCCGAAGATTTTCACCACCAGATCGCCGCGGCTACCCGTGAGCATTTCGGACACGCGCATCTCGATCGGCTGGGTGAAGCCGAAGTCCACGCCGGGGAAGCGTTCCAGCACCTTGCGCATGGCCTCGATCACCTCGTCCTTGCTGCCGCGCCACTGCGACATGGGTTTGAGCACCAGGAAGGTGTCGGTCTCGTTCAGCCCCATGGGGTCGAGGCCCAGATCGTCCGAGCCGCTGCGGGCGACGATGGACTTGATCTCGGGTACCTCTTTGAGCAGCGCCTGCTGCACCCGCAGATCGAGCGCGGCGGTGGCGCCCAGGCTGACCGAGGGCAGCTTTTGCAGTTGCACGATCACATCGCCTTCATCGAGCGTGGGCATGAAAGTCTTGCCCACCCGGGTGTAGGCCCAACCGGCGGCCACGAGCGACAGCAGCGCCACGGTCACGACGATGCGGGTGTGATTGAAGCTCCAGTCCAGCACGCGCCGATAACCGGCGGAGAGCTTGCGCACCAGCCAGGGGTCGGTGTGCGACGCGGTCTTGAGCAGCAAAGAGGCCATCACCGGAACGATGGTCAGCGCAATGAGCAGCGACGCGCCCAGCGCGAACACGATGGTCAGCGCCACTGGGCGGAACAGCTTGCCCTCCAGTCCTTCGAGGGTGAGCAGCGGCAGGAAGACGATGGCAATGATGGCCACCCCCGACAGCACCGGCCCCGACACTTCCGACACCCCGCGCAGGATGCGTCCCAGACGGTCGGTGGTGGCGCCGCCCGGGTTGTGATCCGGCGCGTGTTCAGGGTCGTGGCTCAAGTGGTTCACCAGGTTTTCCACCACCACCACGGCGGCATCGACCAGCATGCCCAGCGCAATGGCCAGACCGCCCAGACTCATGAGGTTGGCGCTCAGTCCAAACCAGCGCATGAGAATGAAGGTCGCCAGGGCCGATAGCGGCAGGGTGATGGCCACGACCAGAGCTGCGCGCCAGTTGCCGAGGAACAGCAGGAGCATGACGATCACCAGCACTACGGCCTCGCCCAGCGCTTCGAGCACGGTGCCCACGGCGCGCTCGACCAGCTGGCTGCGGTCGTAGAACACCTTGATGGTCATGCCTTGGGGCAGACGTGGCTCCAGCTCGGCCAGGCGTGCTTTCACCCCGTGGATCACCTGCTGCGCATTGGCGCCGCGCAGGCCGAGCACAATGCCCTCGACCGCCTCGCCCTTGCCGTTTGCGGTGACGATGCCGTAGCGCGTGCTGCTGTCCACACTGACCTGCGCCACATCGCTGATGCGCACCGGCGTGCCGCGCACATTGGCGACGACGGTGTTGCGAATGTCGTCGGCATTGGCGAATGCGCCCTGCACCCGCACGATGCGGGTTTCTTCGCCTTCGTCCAGGCGGCCGGCGCCGTCATTGCTGTTGTTGACCTGCAGCGCGGTGCGCAACTGATTGAGCGACAGCCCCCAGGCCGCCAGCCGCGCCGGATCGGGCTGCACCGCGAAGGCGCGTACATCGCCGCCGAGCATGTTCACATCGGCCACGCCGGGCACGGTGCGCAGCACCGGGCGGATGAGCCATTGCAGCGCGCTGCGCTTCTCTTCCAGGCTGGCCGGTCCCTCGATAGTGAACATGTACAGGTCGGACAAAGGCGTGGTGATGGGGGCGAGCCCGCCCATCGCCGAAGCCGGCAGGTCGCCGCGCACATTCGCCAGCGCCTCTCCCACCTGTTGACGCGCCCAATACACATCGGTGCCCTCGACGAAATCCACCGTGATGTCGGCAATGCCGTACTTCGACACCGAACGCACGATGCGCTTGTTGGCAATGCCCAGCACCTCTTGCTCGATGGGCAGGACAACCCGCGTCTCCACCTCTTCCGGGGTCATGCCCGGCACTTTCATGATGACTTTCACCTGCGGCGAAGACACGTCGGGAAAGGCGTCGATGGGCAGCGCGCGCCAGGCAAAAATGCCGCCCGCCACCAGCGCCAGCATCGCGCCGAGGGTCAGCAGGCGTTGGCGCAACGCGCCATGCGTGAGAAACATCAAATTCATGGCGCCACCTCGCCAGCGGCCGCCTTGATCGCCACGACGCCAGTGGCTGCCACCTTGTCGCCAGCCTTCAGCGGGCCGCTGACCATCACCGCGTCATTCAGACGACCGGCCACGGTAACCGGCACGATGCGAAAGCCCTGTTTCGTCACAGTGAGCACGACATCGCGGCCATTGATCTGCGCCACCGCGGCGGGCGGCACACGCCACACCCCGGCTTGCGTCGGCAGATTCAAGCGAGCCTGCACCACGGCGCCCGCTTGCAGACCGCCGGATTGGGTGACGCGCACGCGAATCAGCACGCTCTGCCCCGCGTTCAGCGCGGTGGACTTGGCCTGCACCACCCCTCGCGCCTGCAGTGCGGGCACCTCCACTTCGGCGCCCACCTGAATGCCGCTCGCCTGCTGTGGGCTGGCTTCCATTTCCAGCCACAACTGGCCTTGCTGCGCAATGCGGAACAGCGGCGCGGCCATATCGACCCGCTGGCCTGGCAAGGCTGTGGTTTCGGTGATGACCCCGGCGATGGGGGCGCGCAAGATGGCCACGCCGTTGAGCGCAGCGCCGCCCGCGGCCAGCTTGAGCGCCAGATTGCGCTCGGCCAGCATGGCTTGCGCCTCGCGGCTTTGCGCGCGGGCCGCCTCGAGCCGGGCGCCGGGCACGATGCCCTCGTTCACCAGCGTGGTGTCGCGCTGCAACTGGCGCTGCGCCAGGTCGTATCGGCTTTGCGCCTCGCTGCGCTCGCGCTGCAACTGGGCAATTTGCGGGCTGCTGAGCTCGGCCAGCGGCTGGCCACTTTTCACCGTATCGCCCGGGTTGACCAGCAGGCGGGTGATCATTCCGGCGGCAGGAGCAGAGACAACAGCCTGCTGCGACAGCGGCACGGCCACGCGGGCGGGCAGGTCGATCTGCGCGGCCGCGGCGGCCTGCACCGTGGCAAGCCGCACGCCAAGCGCGGTCTGCTGGTCGGCCGTCATGGCGATGACGCCGGGCGAGGCGGGTTGTGCGGCGGCAGGCAGGGAAACGAGCGCCAGGCTCAACAGGCTGGCGGACACGGCGCACGCCAACGGGCTGCGCGACAAAAAGAATTGGGGCATCTTGCATCCCGGCCATGCGCCGGGCTCCATCTGGGACTGAGTGGCATCTTGCGCGTGACAGGTTGCACCTGTGTTTCACGCGTGTTGCGGCAGAAAAAATCAGACCAGAGTGGAGGGCGGAGCCTGACCGGGAGGCGGCAGGCCGTGGTGGACGCGCGCAAGCGCGTCGTCAAAGAGCTGCGGCGAAGAAATGAGCGCGGTGACGGCCAAGGTGTGCTGTGACGCGAAAGCAAACGTCGGCAGCACGACTTCGGTGTCGATCAAAACGCTGGCCAGGCGGATTTGGGAAAGCCGGGATTGGGCGATGCCCGAGGCCAATTCCACATCGCTGGGCTCGGGGGTCTGCAGCGCAAAGCCCGACTGCTGCGCCGTGTGCTGAGGGTGGCTGGCAAGGCAGGCCAGGCCGTCGGGACTTGATTGCAAACTGAATTGCGGACTGGCCTGCACTTCCGCCGCGGCCGTCAGCGCATGGATGTGCCAGCCGCTTTGCACCGGCTGGCCCAGATGCCCATGAATGAATGGCGCCAACCCAAGCAGCAGCACCAGCATGGAGAACCAGGCTGTGCGCAGAGTGGAAAGGGCTTTGGACATGGGCAAAATACGTAAATTTGTAACAACTATAACGAGACACACAAAAACCCGTGCGAATGGGGGAATTATTGGGGGCTCGGCATCCAGCGGGTGCGCCATGTCGGGCTCAGGCGCGGACGACGTCCCTGTCATTTTTAGAATGCTTCGATGACCGCCGCGCGCAAGCCCTCTCAGCAAGACCCCATTGCCGATCCGTCGCAGCGGGCAAGCGCGCCTCGCAAAGACCCGGCGGACAAGGCCAAACCGGCACGGCCCACGCCGCTCGCCCGTCTGGGTCTGCACACCGACTGGGACCTTGCGCTGCATCTGCCGCTGCGCTACGAAGATGAAACGCGGCTCACGCCGTTAGATGCGCTGCGCGACGGTGAGCTTGTCACCACGGATGCTGTGGTGACCCTGGCGCAGGTGCAGGGCCGCGCGCCGCGTCGGCAGTTGCTGGTGCGGCTGCAAGACCCGGAAGCGGGCGACGCCGTCCTCACCCTGCGGTTGTTCCACTTCTACCCCAATCAGCTCAAAACCTTGCAGCCCGGGGTGCGGCTGCGGGTGCATGGGCAGGTGCGGCAGGGTTTGTTTGGTTGGGAGATGGTGCACCCGACCTGGAAGCTGGTGGACGCCAATGCGCCCCTGCCGAACACGCTCACGCCGGTCTATCCCACCACGGCCGGCGTGCCGCAAAGTTATTTGCGCAAGGCCGTGGCTGGGGCGCTCGAGCGGCTGGTCTGGCGCGACACCGTGCCGCAGGAGGAACTGACACGCCATCATCTGCCCGATCTGCCTTCGAGTCTGCGCACCCTGCATGCTCCGCCGGCCGCAGCCTTGCCCGCGCTGGAAGCGGGCGCGCATCCGGCGCAGCGGCGGTTGAAGTTCGACGAATTGCTGGCACAGCAACTGGCCCAGCAGCAGGCCCGCGCACAGCGACAACGGTGGAAGGCGCCGATGCTGCCCGCCGCGCCCGAGGCGCACAGCCTCCCGGCGCAGCTGCGGGCGGCCATCCCCTTCATCCTCACGGCAGCTCAGGAGCGCTGCGTGGCCGAAATCGCCGCCGACCTCGCGCAGACCGCGCCGATGCACCGGCTGCTGCAGGGCGACGTGGGCAGCGGCAAGACCGTCGTGGCCGCGCTGGCGGCGGCGCAGGCCGTGGCGGCCGGCTGGCAGTGCGCGCTGATGGCGCCCACCGAAATTCTCGCGGCGCAACACGCGCGCAAGCTCGCCGACTGGCTGGAGCCGCTGGGCGTGGGCGTCGCCTGGCTTTCGGGCAGCCAGACGAAAAAAGAACGCGAGGCGGCGCTGCAGCGCGTGGCCAGCGGGCAGGCGCAGCTCGTGCTGGGCACGCACGCCGTCATTCAGGCGCAGGTGCGTTTTGCCCGCCTGGGGCTGGCGATCGTGGACGAGCAGCATCGCTTCGGCGTGGCGCAGCGCCTGGCCCTGCGCGACAGCCTGCGCGCGGGCACGCAGGGCAGCGGCCTGCAGCCGCATCTGCTGATGATGAGCGCCACGCCCATTCCGCGCACCCTGGCGATGGCGCTGTTTGGCGATCTGGACGTGTCTACCATCGATGTTCTGCCGCCGGGTAGAACGCCGGTGCGAACCAGCGTGGTCAGCACGGACCGGCGCGACGAACTCATCGCCCGGGTCGGCGCGTTGACCGCGCAGGGGCGGCAGGCCTATTGGGTTTGCCCGCTCGTTGAGGAAAGCGAGACGCTCGATCTGCAAAACGCCGTGGCCACCCACGCCGAACTCAGCACCGCGCTGGCGACGAGGTCCGGTCAGGGGGCGGTGCAAGTCGGCCTGCTGCACGGGCGCATGAAGGCGCAGGAAAAGCGCGCCACCATGCGGGCGTTCAGCGCGGGCGAAATCGGCCTGCTCGTTGCCACCACCGTCATCGAGGTGGGGGTGGACGTACCCAACGCCAGCCTGATGGTGATCGAACATGCCGAGCGCTTCGGGCTGTCGCAGTTGCACCAGCTGCGCGGGCGGGTGGGGCGGGGTGCGGCGCAGTCGGATTGCGTGCTGCTGTTCACCTCGCCGCTGTCACCCACGGCGCGCGAGCGCTTGGGGGCGATGCGCGAACTCACCGACGGCTTCGCCCTGGCGCAGAAAGACCTGGAACTGCGCGGGCCGGGCGAACTGCTGGGCCTGCGGCAGTCGGGCGTGCCCGGCCTGCGCTACGCCGATCTGGCGCAAGACATCGATCTGCTCGAAGCCGCCCGCGACACCGCGCAACGTCTGCTGGTCGCCGCGCCCGAAGCCGCCCGGCAACACGCCGCGCGCTGGCTGGGCGAAGGGTTCGACTGGTTGAGCGCCTGAGGCCCAATTGCATTGATTAACACAATCTGACGGCGTTTCTGTTTTAATTCTTTCTATGACTCTGACAGAATTACGCTATATCGTCGCCGTCGCTCGCGAGCGGCATTTTGGCCGGGCTGCCGAGGCCTGTTTCGTCAGCCAGCCCACTCTGTCGGTCGCCATCAAAAAGCTCGAGGAAGAACTTGATGTGCGTCTGTTCGAGCGCGGCGGCAATGAGGTGAGCATCACGCCCATCGGCGCGGAAATCGTCGAGCAGGCGCAGCGCGTCATCGAGCAGGCGGCGGCGATCAAAGAGATCGCCAAACGCGGCAAAGATCCGCTGGCCGGGCCGCTGCGGCTGGGGGTCATCTACACCATTGCGCCCTATCTGCTGCCCGAGCTGGTGCGCAACGTCATCAAGCGCAGCCCGCAGATGCCGCTGATGCTGCAGGAAAACTTCACCACCCGCCTGCTGGAAATGTTGCGCACCGGCGAGCTTGACGCGGCCATTCTGGCCGAGCCGTTCCCCGATCAGGGGCTGGCGGTTACGCCGCTGTATGACGAGCCCTTCCTCGTGGCCGTGCCGCGCACCCATGCGATGGCGACCTGCAAGGAGCTGAGCGCCGAGGCGATCAAGGACGAGACCATGCTGCTGCTCGGCACCGGCCACTGCTTTCGCGACCATGTGCTCGAAGTCTGCCCGGAGTTCGCCCGGTTTTCGCCCAGCTCGGAAGGCATCCGCAAGAGTTTCGAGGGCTCGTCGCTGGAGACCATCAAGCAGATGGTGGCCTCGGGCATGGGCATCACCGTGGTGCCCAAGCTGTCGGTGCCGCGGCAGGACGTGCCGCATGCGGCCGATCCGAGCACCGATCACGTTTGTTATGTGCCGTTTTCCGATCCGCCGCCCACGCGCCGCGTGGTGCTGGTGTGGCGCAAGAGCTTCACCCGGCATGAAGCCATTGCCGCGCTGCGGCAGGCCGTCATGGCCTGCGATCTGCAGGGCGTCACTTTGCTGATGCCCTGAAGGAGCAACGACTCAGGCCTGCGTGTGCACGTCGTGGGTGACGAAGCCCTGCTCGGCGCTGGGCAGGGCGAACCAGTCCGGGTGGTCGAGGGTGCGGTGCATGTCGTCGAGACCGCTTTGCCAGTGCGAGCGCATTTCGGCGCGGCCGAAGGCGTAGTCCTTGCCCTGACCGTCGAAGGCTTTGTCGCGGTAGATCAGGTGGATGACGTTGTAGCGTTTGTCCTGCGCCATTTCCTGCACCTGCTCGCACAACACGTCGCGTTTGTCGAGCGGAATGCGCTGCAGCAAATCGCGCAGAATGCGACGCTGCTGCTGCGCCCGCTGAAGGGTGGAGGTGATGATGCGCGTGCGGCTGGAAAACTGGATGTCTTTTTGCCGCTCGGCCACGTCGAGCAAGGTTTTGGGCACCTCGCCCGCCGCGCTCCACAGATCGACCTGGAACACCAGGGTGTGGTGGCTGGGATGGCCGCCCAGCACCTGCGACAAGGGCGTGTTCGACACCAGCCCGCCGTCCCAGTAGAACTCGCCGTCGATCTCCACCGCTGGAAAACCCGGCGGCAGCGCGCCCGAGGCCATGATGTGCTCGGGGCCGAGCCGCATCTCGGCGCTGTCGAACACCACCTGGTTGCCGTTGCGCACATTCACCGCGCCCACGCTGATGCGGGTTTCGCCGCTGTTGAGCCGGTCGAAATCGACCAGCTTTTCCAGCGTGTCGCGCAGCGGCGCAGTGTCGTAAAAGCTGGCCTTCGCCGGGTTGTTGCCGCCCAGCGGCCAGCGCGGCAGAAAAAAGCCCCGCTGACCTTCGAGTATGGCGCGCAGCCCCTGCATGACCGCAAACTGGGGTTGCAGAGGCTCGGGAATCCAGGCCAGCGCGGCGCCGTGTTCCCAGGGCAGGGTGGGCAGCAGCGGCTGCTGGGTGACGGTTTCCCAGAACGTGCGCAAGGCGGCTGCGCGTTGGCCCGGCGGGTTGCCCGCAATCAGCGCCGCATTGATGGAACCGATGGAAATACCGGCCACCCAGTGCGGATGCACGCCGCAGTCTTCCAGCGCCTCCACCACGCCGCATTGGTAAGCGCCCAGCGCCCCGCCGCCTTGAAGCACCAGGGCGATGCGGTCGTAATGCCGCACCTGCGCCAACACGGCATCCGCGCGGCAGGACGGCATGAGATCCCCCCCGAAACGCTCGCCTTGCTCACGTCTCCCCCCAGGGGGCGAAGAAACTCTTGGGGCGGCCCGGCGAGTTTCTTCTTCAGGCGAGGAGGCAGTCTTTGTGCGCTGCGTGAGACGGGTCGTCGTGGCGGTCGTCATGACTTGCGCCTTTTAGTTCATGCACCAGCCGTGGCTGGCGACGATGGACTGGCCGGTGAGTGCGGCCGTGGGGAAGGCGGCCAGGAACAGCGCGAGATTGGCGATGTCGGCGGTGGTGGTGAACTCGCCATCCACCGTGTCTTTGAGCATCACGTTCTTGATCACCTCCTCCTCGCTGATGTGCAGTTCTTTGGCCTGCTCGGGAATCTGCTTTTCCACCAGCGGGGTACGCACAAAGCCCGGGCAGATGACGTGCGAGCGCACGCCCTTGGGCCCGCCTTCCTTGGCCAGCACCCGCGCCAGCCCCAGCAGGCCGTGCTTGGCGGTGACGTAGGCGCTCTTGAGCTTGCTGGCCTCGTGCGAATGCACCGAGCCCATGTAAATCACCACGCCGCCTTTCTTGGCATACATGCCCGGCAGCACCGCCTTGGTGGTGAGAAAGGCGCCGTCGAGGTGAATGGCGAGCAGCTTTTTCCAGTCGGCGAAGGCGAAGTCTTCGATGGGATTGACGATCTGGATGCCGGCGTTGGACACCAGAATGTCCACCGGGCCGAAGGCCTTGGCGACCGCCGCGCAGCCGGCGTTCACTTGCGCTTCGTCGGTCACGTTCATCGCCACGCCCATGGCTTTGCCGCCAGCCTTGTTGATGGCTTCGGCGGTGGCGTTGGCGGCGTCGAGGTTCAGGTCGGCAATGGCGACTTTGGCGCCCGCCTTGGCATAGGTTTCGGCAATCTCCTTGCCGATGCCGCTGGCGGCTCCGGTGATGATGGCGGTTTTGTCCTTGAGGCTGAGTTGCATGGTCATGGGGGTCTCCTGAGTGGAAAGTAGCTAGGCAAGCGGGTCAGCGAGCCGATTGAAACGCAATTGCTGCAACGCGGCAAGCGCGGCGGCGTCTTGTTTAAAGACTCGGTGATGGGCCTTAACCTGGACTGAAGCCCGCCAAGCGACGTTTTTTCAGCGCGGGAGCGTGTGCCCTGCGGACGCAAAAATTACCCGCACCCGCAGCCCGCCCAGTGGGGAGGTGTCGAGTTCGATGCGGGCGTCGCAGCGTTCGGCCACGCTGCGCACGATGGCTAAACCCAGGCCGCTGCCGCCGGGCGGGGCGTTTTCGCGGCGATAGAAACGGTCGAACACGCGATCACGGTCTTCGGGCGGAATGCCGGGGCCGGAGTCGTCCACTTCGAGCACGGCCATGCGTCGGGGTGCCGCTGTGCCGTCGGTTGCTTGCGCGGCGGGTGGCGCGGGCTGCATTTCGCAGCGCACCCGCACGTCCACCCGGCCGCCTGTGGGGGTGTAGCGCAGGGCGTTGTCCACCAGGTTGCGCACCAGAATGCGCAGGCCGCTGGCCGGGGCGAGCACGGTGCAGTCTTCGGCGTCTTCCATCCCGGCGTCCACGCCGCGGGTCTGGGCGAGTTCGGCGGTGTCGGACAGGGCCAGGCGCGCGGTGTCGAGCAGGCTCACAGCGGTGAGCGCCTCTTCAGCGCCCGACTCGTTGCGCGCCAGCAGCAGCAGTTGTTCGACCAGATGGCTGGCGCGGTCGATGCCGCTTTCCAACCGGGCCAGCGCCACGCCGCGCTGGGCGTCGTCGTGCGCGCGGCCGAGCATTTGCACCTGCACCTTGAGCGCGGCCAGCGGCGAGCGCAGTTCATGCGCGGCGTCGGCCACAAACATGCGCTGGGTATCGAAGGCCTGCCGGGTGCGCGAGAACAGGCCGTTCATCGCGCGCACCACGGGCTGCATTTCGCTGATCACGGGGTGCGGGTCGAGCGGGTCGAAGCTGGTGGCGGCGCGGTTCTCCAGCTCGCGCGACAGATCGCTCAGCGGCCGCAGCGAGCGTCGCACCACCCACGCAACGGCCAGCAGCAGCAGCGGCGCGATGACGGCCATCGGCCAGATGGAACGCAGCGCGAAGCCCAGCGCCAACGCCTGCCGCGTGGCGGTGCTCTGGCCGACCTGAATGGTGCGCCCCCCGGCCTGCATGGAATAGACGCGCCACTGCTCGCCGCCAACCTGCACATTGGTGTAGCCCAGCACGGCCTGGCTGGGCAGCTCGCTGCGTGGGCGCGAGACGTAAATGCGTTTGCCATCGGGCGCCCAGACCTGAACGACATAGTCCACATCGTTGCCCGCGCTGACATTGGGGCCGAAACCGGGCAGGCCCATATCGCCGCTGGCGAGGCTGAGCGCGAGTTGCTGCAGGTGATAGTCGAACACCGCGTCGGCCTCGTTCATGGCGTTGCGGAACACGGCCACCGCCTGCACCAGCGCCGCCAGGGTGACGGCCACTGAGAGCAGCAGCAGCAGGCGGGCGCGCAGGGATTTCAATCGCCGCCCCCATCGCCGCCGCCGTCGCCGCCATCTCCGCCATCGCCAACGCTATCGGCTTCTGGCGTGTGGCGGCCGTCACCGCCGCCATCACGGCTCGGGCTTGCAGGCGCGGGCTCCTTGGCGATCATGTAGCCCATACCGCGGATGTTGCGGATGAGGTCTGCGCCGAGCTTTTTGCGCAGGCTGTGAACGTACACCTCCACCGCGTTGCTCGAAATTTCGTCCTTCCAGCTATAGAGTTTTTCTTCGAGCTGGGCGCGCGACAGAATCATGCCGGGGCGGGCGATCAGCGCTTCGAGCACGGCCCACTCGCGCTGCGACAGCGCCACCGGCTCGCCGTCGAGCAGGGCTTCGTGGGTGGCCGGGTTCAGGCTGATGCGGCCGTAGCTGAACACCGGCTCGGCCCGCCCCGCCGCCCGGCGCAGCAGCGCGCGGATGCGGGCGGAGAGTTCGTCGAGGTCGTAGGGCTTGAGCACATAGTCGTCGGCTCCGGCGTCGAGCCCGGCGATGCGCGCCGAGACGGCGTCGCGCGCGGTGGCGATGAGCACCGGCGTGGTTTCGCGCCGGGTGCGCAGCGCCTTGAGTACGGCGATGCCGTCCATCTTGGGCAGGCCCAGATCGAGCAGCACCAGGTCGTACTGCTCGGTGCGCAGCGCCGAGTCGGCCACGGCGCCGTCGCGCACCCAGTCCACCGCGTAGCCCTCGCCGCGCAAGGCGTCGAGCACGCTTTCGCCGATCATCACATCATCTTCAACCAGGAGCAGGCGCATGGGGCTGGATTGCAAATGGATACAGACCGGACTTTAGCGGCAGGCGCTTAGACTGCGCTTAACGCCCGGCACAGGGCCACTCACCACAAATTCCGCATGCAACTCCCTTCTGATCCAACAAGCAGCCGCTTGCCCCGCACCGTGTGGATGCTGGGTTTGGTCAGCCTGTTCATGGACATGTCGTCCGAACTCATCCACGCCCTGCTACCGGTTTACATGACCACGGTGCTGGGGCTGAGCGTGCTCAGTGTCGGGGTGGTCGAGGGCATTGCCGAGGCCACGGCGTCGATGCTCAAGGTGGTGTCTGGGGTGTGGTCGGACAAGATCGGTTCGCGCAAATGGCTGGCGGTGGCGGGCTATGGCCTGTCGGCGCTGACCAAGCCGCTGTTTCCGCTGGCTTCGGGCGCGGGCGAGGTGATCGCGGCGCGCTTCATCGACCGCATCGGCAAGGGCATCCGAGGTGCGCCGCGCGACGCGCTGGTGGCCGACGCCACGCCGCCCGCGCTGCGCAATGCCGCCTACGGCCTGCGGCAAAGTCTCGATACCGTGGGCGCGGTGCTCGGGCCGCTGGCGGCCATCGGCCTGCTGGCGGTGTATGCCGACAACCTGAGGCTGGTGCTGTGGTTCGGGGTGATTCCGGCAGTCATCGCGGTGGCGATTCTGGCTTTTGGCGTGCGTGAACCGCGCCGGGTTCAGGCTGGCGTGGCGGCGGCCAAGGCGCGCAAGAAGGGCATGGACTGGCGCGCAGCGCGCGAGTTGCCGCCGGCATTCTGGCAGGTCGTCAGCCTGGCCGCGCTGTTCACCCTGGCGCGGCTGACCGAGGCGTTTCTGGTGCTGCGCGGCGACCAGATCGGCGTGTCGGTGGTGTGGATCGCGCTGGTCACGCTGGTGCTGTCGCTGGCCTACGCGCTTTCGGCTTACCCGGTGGGTCTGCTGGCGGCGCGCTGGGGGCGCAAGCGGCTGTTCGGCCTGGGGCTGGCGGTGCTGGCGGCTGCCATGTTGTTGCTCGGCGGCGTGCTGCCGCTGGGAATGCCCGGGTTCTGGCTGGGGGTTGCGCTGTGGGGGCTGCACATGGGGCTCACGCAGGGATTACTCTCCGCAGCCGTGGCCGAGGCCGCGCCGCCGCAGTTGCGCGGCACCGCGTTCGGCTTGTATCACCTGACCATTGGGCTGATGCAATTGCTCGCGGCCATCGGCGCGGGCTGGCTGTGGCAGACCATCGGCGCGGCGGCCCTGTTCACCTTGGCCGCGGCATTGGCCTTGCTGTGCCTGCCCGCACTGTGGCTGTGGCTGCACGAACAACCCACGACAAAGGAAGAGACATGACGACAACCCACGCGATCCGGTTTGATCAACACGGCGGCCCCGAAGTGCTGCAATGGCGCGAGCAAGAACTGGCCGATCCCGGCCCCGGCCAGGTGCGGGTGCGCCAGGAAGCCATCGGGCTGAATTTCATCGACGTGTATCACCGTACCGGCCTGTACCCACAGCCGCTGCCGGGCAGTCTGGGCGGCGAGGCCGCCGGGGTGATCGAGGCGGTGGGGCCGGGGGTGGAGGGCTTTGCGGTGGGCGACCGCGTGGGCTACTGCACCGGCGCGCCCGGCGCGTATGCGCAGCGCCGGGTGGTGCCGGTGGCGCCGCTGATCAAACTGCCCGACGACATCGCTTTCGAGGTGGCTGCGGCCAGCCTGCTCAAAGGCCTGACGGCGTATTACCTGCTGCATCGCACCCGCGCGCTCAAGGCCGGGGATGTGGCGCTGTTTCACGCCGCCGCCGGCGGGGTGGGGCTGATTGCCGGGCAGATGGCACGGGCGCTGGGCGCTACGCTTATCGGCACGGCGGGCTCAGTGGCGAAATGCGCGCTGGCGCTGGAAAACGGCTACGCCCACGCCATCGACTATGTGCAGGACGATTTCGTCGCCCGGGTCAAAGACCTCACCGCCGGTCGCGGCGTGCCGGTGGTGTATGACTCGATTGGCCGCGACACCTGGGAGCGTTCGCTCGCCTGCCTGCAGCCCTTCGGCCTGATGGTGAGTTTCGGCAATGCTTCGGGAGCCGTGCCGCCGATCAAGCTCACCGACCTGGCGGCAGCCGGTTCGCTCTATGTCACCCGCCCCACGCTGGGCACGCATATGGCCGATCCGGTGGTGAAGCAGCAAATGGCCGATGCGCTGTTCGCCCTGATTCGCAGCGGACAGGTGAAGATTCACATCAACCAGCGCTACCCGCTGGCCGAGGCGGCGCAGGCGCATCGCGACCTCGAAGCCCGCAAGACCATCGGCTCGACGGTGCTGCTGCCGTAACAGGCGCGGGTTCTCCCTGCGGCAGTGCGTCGCAGGGAGAACCGCGTACTGGCGTGCCGCAAGGGCTTCCTAAAATGGCTGCATGCCGCTGTCCTCCCGTATTCCGCGTTTGCCCCTTGCCGATCAGGGAGCGCAAGCTTCTTTGTCGGCTTCGCCACATCTGCCTGCTGTCACCCTGACCCGACTGCTCGCGGCGCGCGTGGCCATGCTGCTGGCCGAGTTGGCGGTGCTGCCCTGGGCGCATCACTTCCTCGACATCACCTGGCCGGTCTACAAAGTGCTGGGGCTGATCGGCCTTCAGGCGGCCCTCGGCGTCTTGCTGTGGTGGCAGATTCGCAGCCGCCGCGGCTTGGGCGCCTTCGGCGGTTTCGTCCACCTGCTGGCCGATGCCCTCATTCTTGCCCTGCTGGTGTATTGGAGCGGCGGCGAGGTCAACCCCATCATCTCCCTGCTGCTGATACCGCTCGTCCTGAGTGCGGTGGCTCTGCCCTGGTTCTATGTCTGGGCCATGACGGCGGTGGTCATCACGCTTTACTCGTTGGTGTCATTCTTCCCCACCCCGTTGACCGAGGCCTGCGGGGTCGCGACCGGCATGCTCGGCGAGCATCTGACGGGCATGTGGGGCAACTTTCTCATCACGGCGCTGCTGGTGGCGGCGGTGGTGGCGCGTCTGGCTTCAGCCTTGCGCGAGCGCGAAATCGAACTGGCCCGCAGCCGTGAAGTCGGTCTGCGCGACCAGCATCTGTTCGCGCTGGGCATGCAGGCCGCCGCCGCCGCGCATGAACTCGCTACGCCCGTGTCCACCCTGGCGATGACGGTGGACGATTTGCAGGCCGACTACGCGGGCGACGATGAACTCGGGCCCCAACTGCAGCGCATGCAGGCGCAGGTGGCGCAGATCCGCACCGTGCTTGGTCACATCACCGCGGCAGCCGGCGCCGCTCGCAGCCGCAGCGACCAGACCGAAACGCTGGCGCACTGGCTGGAGCAAACGCTGGAGCACTGGCACCTCATGCGACCGCAGTCGCAGGCGGGGCTCGCACTGCGCAGCGCAGGTTCGCCCCCGGTACTGCGGGTGGATGCGGGTCTGAACGCCGCACTGGTGAGTCTGCTCAACAACGCCGCCGACGCCAGCCCCGACGCGGTGGAAGTCGAGGCCGACTGGGACGCGACCAGTCTGCGCGTGCATGTGCTCGACCGCGGCCCCGGTCTGTCGGATGATCGGCTGGCGCGGGCAGGCTACGATTTCGTCAGCACCAAGGGCGAGACGCGCGGCCTCGGGCTGGCCTTGGCCCGCGCCGGGATCGAGCGCCTCGGTGGCACGCTCACCGTGGCACGACGCGCGGGCGGCGGGCTGAGCGCCACGCTGCAATGGCCGCGCCTCGATCCAACTCAATGAATGGCAAATCGATGAATCTGTTGCTGGTCGAAGATGACGCCGCGCTGGCTGCCGCCACGCGCAATTCCATGGAACGGCGCGGTATTTCCGTGTGGCATGCCGATTCGGCGCCCGCCGCGCGCGCGCTCATCGGTACGGCGGCGTTCGACGCTGCGGTGCTCGATCTGCGCCTGCCTGGCGATAGCGGTCTGACGCTGATTGCGCCGCTGCGCGAGGCCTATCCCGACCTGCGCATCCTGCTGCTGACCGGCTATGCCAGCATCGCCACCGCGGTCGATGCCATCAAGCTCGGCGCGACCAACTATCTGCCCAAGCCGGCGACGGTGAGCGACATCCTCGCCGCGCTGGAACAAGACGAACCCGAGGCCGACCGGGCCGTGGCCGCCCAGCCGCTGCCGGTCGATCGGCTGGAATGGGAGCACATCCAGAAAGTGCTGGCCGAGCACGACGGCAATATCTCCGCCACCGCCCGCGCGCTGCAGATGCACCGCCGCACCCTGCAGCGCAAGCTGCTCAAGCATCCGGTGCGCGAAGCGCCGACCGACGCAGAGCCGCGCTGACGCGGTGGGCGGCCAACCGCCTCACCGCTGCAGCCAGTGCAGCGCAACATCGGTATCGGCGGCGAGCCAGTGTTTCTGCGGCGTCCACCCCGCCGAGTGCGCCAGGCGCTGAAACATCGCCAGCGGGTATTTGTAGGAATTTTCGGTGTGCAGAGTCTCGCCTTCTGCAAAGGTGAAGCTCTGCCCGAGCAGGCGCACGGTCTGCGGCCGGGGGCTGAGCAGATGCATCTCGATGCGGCCGTGCGCGGGGTCGAAGCGGGCCACATGCCGGAACGCCTGCGCATTGAAATCGGCGCCGAGTTCGCGGTTGATGCGGGTGAGCAGATTGCGGTTGAACGCCGCCGTTACGCCGCGGGCGTCGTCATACGCGGGAATGAGTTTGGCCTTGTCCTGCGTGCCGTCCACGCCGACGAGCAAATGCGCGCCGGGGCCGAGAAATTGCGCCGCGCCATGCAGAAAGCGCACCGCCTGCTCCGGGGTGAAGTTGCCGATGGTCGAGCCGGGAAAAAAGCCGATGCGGGGCTGCTGCCGCACGTCGGCCTCCAGCGCGGCGGGCCAGTGCAGCGGGGCGGTGAAATCGGCTTCCAGCGCGTGCACATCCAGCTGGGGAAAACGCAGTTGCAGCCCGCGCACCGACTGGCGCAGAAAGTCGCCGCTGATGTCGATGGCGGTGTAGCTCGCGGGGGCGTTCAGGGCGCCCAGCAGCAAGGGGGTTTTACGGCTGGAGCCACTGCCGAATTCGATCACGGCTGCGCCAGCGGGTAGTTGGGCAAACTCGTCGTGCAGGTTGCGCAGCAGCGCGGTTTCGCTGCGGGTGAGGTAGTACTCGTTCAGCTCGGTGATCTGCTCGAACAGCTCCGAGCCGCGGTGGTCGTAGAACCAGGTGGAGGGAATGCGTTTGGGATGCGCGCTCAGGCCTTCGAGCACTTGCGTGGAGAACTCGGGGTTGAGGTCGGGCAAGTCGGGCGGGTGCAGGACGGTGGCGGTCTGCGAGGTCATCGGCGATCCTTTCTGTACCAGAGGGTGTGAATGAATCCGGCGTGGCCGAGCAGCGCGTCCAAACGCCTCCGGTCAAGGCGCAAAGCACAGCCGTGCCCGTCGGCACGGCGCGCATTTGCAACGCCGAGCGGGGGTGTTTGGGCGCGAGGAGCGGGCATGGCGGATTCGTTCACACCCTCTCAGGCCCGCGCCAGCCGCAGACCGGTGAATTGCCAGCGCTGGTGGGGATAAAAAAAGTTGCGATAGCTCGGGCGGATATGGCCGGGCGGCGTGGCGCAGGAGCCGCCGCGCAGCACCATCTGACCGCTCATGAATTTGCCGTTGTATTCGCCCACGGCGCCGGGCGCCGGGTGAAAGCCGGGGTAGGGCAGGTAGGCGCTAGCCGTCCATTCCCACACGCCGCCCCAGAGGGTCTGCAGGCCGTCGATGGCCGCGTCATCAGCGGGCAGGGGAAACCGCCACGGGTGATCGGCGAATTGCGCGGGCGTCGCGGCCGACAGGGGCTGGCGGCGCGCGGCGGCCTCCCACTCGAACTCGGTCGGCAAACGTGCACCGGCCCAGCGGGCGTAGGCATCGGCTTCGTAAAAACTGAGGTGAGTCACGGGCGCCTGCGGCAGTAGGGGCTGCAGGCCGTGCAGGGTCATGGTCTGGGTGTGAAAGCCATCGCCGTGCGCCTGCCAGTAGGCGGGCGCGCGAATGTTCTGCTCCTGCACCCAGCGCCAGCCGTCGGCCAGCCAGAGAGCGGGTGTGGCGTAGCCGTCGTCGGCGATGAAGTCGAGCCAGTCGGCGTTGCACACGGGGCGGTGCGCCAGGGCGTAGTCGTCCAGCCAGACGCGGTGGCGCGGGCCTTCGTTGTCGAAGGCGAAGCGTTCGTCGGCATGGCCGATGTCGGTCAGACCGCCGGAAAAACTCACCCAGCGCACCGGCGGCGGGTTCTGCGCTGCAGGCATGGGGCCGGCAGCGACTCGATACGCGGGGTGCAGCGGGTTTTGCGCAAACAGATGCAGCAGATCGGTGAGCAGCAGTTCCTGATGCTGCTGCTCGTGGTGCAGCCCAAGTTCGAGCAAAGAGGCCGGGGCGGCCTCGCGCGTCAGACGTTGCAGCGCCGCATCGACATGGGCGCGGAAGGCCAGAATCTGTTCGAGCGGCGGTCGGGTGAGCAGGCCGCGCTGCGGGCGCGGGTGGCGCGGGCCGACGGTGTCGTAATACGAGTTGAAGAGATAACGGAAGGCCGGATCGAACACGCGGTAACCCGGCAGATGCGGCGCGAGGATGAACTCCTCGAAAAACCAGGTGGTGTGCGCCAGATGCCATTTGGCCGGACTGGCGTCGGGCATGGACTGCACGGTGCAGTCGGCATCGCTCAGCCCCTGCACCAGCGCCACGCTGCGCGCGCGGGTGTGCAGCACCGCTTGCAAAAGATGGTCATGCGGGTGTTCATGCGAATGGTCATGCGCGTGCAGCGGCAAGGCCAGATCGAGTGTCGGCATGGCAACGCCCTCCAGGGTGAAGCTCAAGAATAGCCGCAGGGGATGAACTTCGCCGCGCAGGTCTCTGCGCAGGTCACCACGCGGGCTGCGGCGCCGATCACAGCGGACGCTGTGGAGCGGGGCGGATCTCCTGCCGCTGCGTGCCGAGTTGTGGGCTGCCGAGCGTGACCACATCGCCGGGCTGCAGATAACGCGGGGGCTTGCGGCCCATGCCCACGCCGGGCGGCGTGCCGGTGGCGATGAGGTCGCCGGGCAGCAGGGTCATGTAGCGGCTGAGATAGGCGACGAGGTAGGCCACGCCGAAAATCATGTCGCGCGTATTGCCGGTCTGCATGCGCTCACCGTTCACGTCGAGCCAGAGGTCGATGTTCTGCGGGTCGGCGATCTCGTCGCGGCTGACCAGCCAGGGGCCGATCGGGCCGAAGGTGTCGCAGCCTTTGCCCAGATTCCACTGGCTGCCCTGTTCTAGCTGATAGGCGCGCTCGGACACGTCGTTGACCAGGCAATACCCGGCCACGTGTTTGAGCGCATCGGCCTCGCGCACAAAGCGCGTCTCGCGCCCGATGACCACGCCGAGTTCGACTTCCCAATCGAGCTTGTGCGCGCCGGGCGGGCGCAGCACCGCATCGTTCGGGCCGCTGATGCAGGTCGTCCACTTGTTAAACACAATGGGCGAGGTCGGGATGGCCATGCGCGCCTCGTTGGCATGGTCGCGGTAGTTCAGGCCGATGGCGACGAACTTGCTGATGCCGACGAAGGGCACGCCCAGCCGAGGCTTGCCGCCCACCAGCGGCAGACTTTCAGCGTCGATGCCGCGCAGCGCCTGAGGTCGGCCGAAGACGTCGGCGTCGATCTCGTCGACGATGCCGCCGAGGCTGCGCAGGCGGCCCTGCGCGTCGATCAGGCCGGGCTGCTCTTGGCCGTTGCGGCCGTAGCGGACGAACTTCATGACGAGCTCCTTCAGCGGCGCTGGTATTGGGTGCTGCCGAATAACTGTTCGCGTGCGGTGGCGTCCATTTCGGCCGGGCGCACGTCGGTCAGCACTTGCACCCCGCGCTGCACCGCGGGCCGCGCGGCGATGGCGTCGAACCAGCGCTTGGCATGCGCAAACTCGGCCCAGTCTATGCCCTGATTGGCGGCGCTGCGACACCACGGAAAGACGGCGATGTCGGCGATGGTGTAGTCGTCACCGGCCAGATAAGGCTGCGACGCCAGCCGCCGGTCGAGCACGCCGTAGAGCCGGTGCGCCTCGTTGGTATAGCGGGCGATGGCGTAGTCGATTTTCTCGGGGGCGTACTGGCGGAAGTGGTGCGCCTGGCCGAGCATGGGGCCGATACTGCCCATCTGCCACATCAACCATTCGAGCGTGGCGATGCGCGCCCGCGGCCCTGTGCCCAGAAAGCGGCCGGTCTTCTCGGCCAGATAGAGGAGGATGGCGCCCGACTCGAACACGCTGATGGGCTGGCCATCCGGGCCGTCGCTATCGATCAGGGCGGGAATCTTGTTGTTCGGGCTGATGGCGAGAAAGTCGGGCGCGAACTGTTCGCCGCGGCCGATGTTCACGCCGTGCACCCGGTAGGGCAGGCCGAGTTCTTCGAGCAGGATGTGGATTTTGTGGCCGTTGGGGGTGGCCCAGGAGTAGAGGTCGATCATGGCGGGAGGCGCCGTCTGTGCGGCGAGGTGAACGGTGCGCCTCATTGTGCGACGTTTGCCGCCTTGCTGCAGGCGCTCGTTCAGCGCAGCAGTTCGCCCTGGGCGATCTGGGCGTGGAGCACCTCGATGGGCGGGGTGAGTTGTTGCATCAGCCGCAATTGCGCAGACAGACCGGCCAGGGGCAGGCTGTCGTCGAGCGCATCGGCCTCGTGCGCGAGGATGCTCCATTGCACCGCATCCACCGCCAGCGGCAGGGCCAGGCTTTGCAGCATGGCGAGTTCCTGCGGGGGCAGGTGGCTGTCGTTCTGGTCCATCTGCCAGGCGCTGCGCCGCGCCAGCATGCGGGTGGTGTCCAGCCCGGTGCGGGTGCGGGCGATGCGCTGCTGCCAGACCGGGTGATGCACCGCGAGCTGTTCGCCGATGCGCCGGGTTTGCATCCGCGCGATCAGCAGATCGAGGGCGCGCTCCGCAGCGCCCAGACACCACAGCGCATCGTGCAGGCCGACGATGCGCTGGCGGGCTTGCAAAATCTCCAGGCCCTGTCCCGGCTGGCCCAACACATGATGGATGGGCACGCGCGCATTTTCGAAAGACACTTCGGCCAAGGCCTTCTGCGCCGTACCCCAGCCCTGCAACTGCCGACCGAGCTGCACGCCATCGGTCTTGAGCGGCACGAGCAGCACGCTGAACTGGCGATGCAGGGCCGCCTGCGCATCGGTGCGGCACAGCACCAGCAGGCTGGCGGTGCGCGGGTCCAGCAGGCCTTGCACCCAGGTTTTTTGACCGCTCAGGCGCCAGGAATTGCCGTCTTGCGTGGCGTGGCACTGCAGCGAGTCCGGGTTGTGCAGCTCGGCGTCGGGCTCGGCGGCGGCCCAGGCGCTGCGGGTCTCGGCGCGCAGCAGCGGGTCGAGCCAGGCATCTTTCAGCGCTTCGCTGCCGTAGCTGTCGAGCAACTGCATGTTTCCCGCGTCCGGCTGGGCGCTGTTGAACACCTCGGCTGCCCAGGGGATGTGGCCCATGGCTTCGATCATCGGCGCGTATTCCCAATGGCTCAACCCCTGGCTGGCGCGGGGGGAGATGGGCAGAAACAGATTCCACAGCCCCGCCAGTTGGGCCTTCTGGCGGAGGGGGGCGAGTAGCTGGCCGACGGCGTCCTGCGGCCCGGTCGCGCTCAGGCGCAGGGCGGCGTTGATGGCGCCTTCCTGCGGCAGCACCACGGTGTGCATAAAGCGGTGCAGCCGGGTTTGCAGGGTGCTGACGCGCGGCGAAGGCGCGGTTTCGACCGATCTGGGCGGCATGGGAGCGTTCACACCCTCTCAGTCGCGCGGCGGCAGGATCTGGCTGGCCAGATGAACATGCAGGGCGCTGGCGTAGCCCTGCGCATTGGGCAGGACTTTGCGCGGTCTGCCCGAAGCGCCGGGGATGGCGTCGACCAGTTGCAGCGCGGTCTGCAGCGCATCGGCGGGCCGACACAGGCGGTTGACCACGCCGAGCTGATGCAGCCGGGCAGCGCCGAGCCCCAGACCGGGCAGCGCGGCCTCGTTGCACGCGGGCCGCGGCAGCAGTTGGGCGGCCAGCCATTGCGCGCCGCCCACGTCGCTCTCGGGCAGCAGGGGGTCGATCAACTGGAACTGGGCGTTGTCGGCCGCGACGAGCAGATCGCAGGCCAGCGCCAGCGCGGCTCCGGCGCCACGCGCCTGGCCTTCGACCGCGGCGACCACCAGCGGTTCGCAATCGCGCAGGGCGAGGATGCAATCGTGCAAGGCGTCAAGTGCGCTGGTGTCGTGCAGGCCGCTGCAGAAGTGATGTTCGCTTCCGGTGAGCAACACGGCGCGGATCTCGCCATCACGTTGCGCCGTGGTGAGCGCCTCCAGCGCGGCCGAGCAGAGCGCGGCGCTCAGGGCGTTGCGGCTTTCGGGGTGGTGCAGGCGCAGCACGAGGCTGTCGCCCTGTCGTTCGGCTCGGAGTTCGGCGCTCATGCAAAGAGGGTGGGGCCAGAGGTGCAAGCATCATATTCAGCTCGCCATGCGCGGCCGGGGACTGTGGGGTGTTTCCCACAGAAAATCAGGCGATTGTTAATTTTTTCACACCCTTTTCATCCGGATTTTGTTGGCGCCAATTGGAATGAAAGCTGCGTGATACATTGCTTTCAAATTATTCGACACATTTTGATGTCGACCCTTATTTGCGCTGCAATGCCCTCAGTTTTTCGCCGTTTCGCCTCTTTTTTCACGACTTGCAATGGCCTGCTCTTGTGCTTGCGGCCCTGGATGGTTGCGGTCGGGCTCGCGGCGCAGTTCGTGACTCCAGCGCAGGCGCTGATGATCGGCGCCCCGCAAACGCGCGCCGAACTCGGCCGTACCCTGCAGATGACGATTCCGGTGCA
The DNA here is from genome assembly GCF_002482605.1 of Thiomonas sp. UBA7699. Taxonomy (NCBI): domain Bacteria; kingdom Pseudomonadati; phylum Pseudomonadota; class Betaproteobacteria; order Burkholderiales; genus Thiomonas; species Thiomonas sp. UBA7699. The sequence continues at coordinate 49,758 of NZ_DLGH01000025.1, forward strand.
CCTCGATGCGCAGGAGTCCTTGCCGCTGTCATGCGTGCAGGCCCAGGCGCAATCGGGCGAGTTTGGCGGCGGGGTGGGGGCGCTGGCGATCACTTCCAAGCCGTCGGCTGACGGTCTGACTTTGTTACTGCGCAGCCAGCAAGCGCTGCGCGAGCCGATTCTGATCGTGCGTCTGCACCTGGCCTGCCAGTACCAACGCACTCAGGTCTATACCTTGCTGGTCGATCCGCCAGCGCCCGAATTGCCGATGGTTGCAGGCAGTGCGGTTGGCAATCGTTCTGCGGGGCAGGCGCCGTCCAGCAAGGTCGCGGCGCCAGCGCAAACGCCGGGGTCACGTCAGTCGCCGTCTGAGGCGCCAGTCGTGAAAAAGACCGCATCGAAAGCTGAACGCCCGAAGGCGCCCGTGTCAGCGCGGCAAGAGCTTGCGCGCCACGAAGGGCATGAACCCGCTAAAGCGAAGGCGCGCAGGACCGAGGTCATCAAGGCGCCGCTCGCGCCGGTTCATGCAGGCAACCGGCTCGAACTCGATGATTTCAACGCGGCCGACTTCGCTGCTGTGCCGCAACTGCGTCTGGCGACCGCGCTGCCCGCGACCGTGCCCGCCCTCAGCGCCGAGCAGCGCAGCCAGCTCAATCAACTGCGCCAGCTCATCATGGACGCGACCGCTGCCCCGGGCGAGGCCCAGCCGACCCTGCAGCAGATCAACGCTCTGCAGGACCGGGCGAACGTGCTGCAGCGGCAGTTCGAGCAAGCCTCACAGCAGTTGCAGCAGTCGCAAGCCGAATTGGGGCAGATGCGCTCGCAGCGCTATTCCGCCAGCTTGGTGTACGCCCTGGTCGCGGCGCTGATCGCGCTCGCGTTGCTGAGTTTTTGGCTATGGCGTCGCGGCGCCGATCCGGGTCTGTCGCGCAGCCCCTTCGAGTCAGCTTCCGTGGGCCACCGGGTTGCGGCGGAACCCGAGCGGGCCGCCTCTGCTCAGGCGCCCACCGTGGCCATGACCTCGATGTCGGTGCAGGCCAGCACCATCGCGCCGGCCGTGCTGCCTTTTGGACTGGCCCCGCTGGTGGACGGCCGACCTTTGCAGCCCGAAATCGACGCGCCCTCTCTCCAATCCGCCAAGGCGGGTCAATGGGGAGACTCGGGAGACTCCGGAATCGACTGGGATTCGCGCTTCATGCAGCCCATGAGCCAGGACAAGCAGGTGCATGTCGATGAGATGATGGACGCCGGGCATCTGGCCGAATACTTCATCGAAACCGGCGACGAAGACCGCGCCATGGCCCTGCTCGAAGAATCGCTCGACGACAGTGCCAGCGACAGCTTCGCGCTGCCCTATCTGCTGCTGTTCGATCTGTACCGCAAGCATGGGCGCAAGGCCGAGTTCGAGTCGCTCTACAGCCGCTTTCAGCGTCGTTTCAACGTGGCTGTGCCGCCTTGGGGGGCGGATGCCGATGCCTTGCGGAAATCGCAGGGCCGCGATCTGATGGATTACGACCGTGCGATGAAACTCATCACCATGACCTGGGGCGAACCGCAGATCGTGAACGTGCTCGAGCGCATGTTGCTCGACGACCCGCACCAACACCGCATGGGTTTCGAGCTGGCGGCCTACCGTGATCTGCTGATGCTGTACGCAGTCGCGCGTGACCGCTTTCCTGAAGGCATGCCCGCCGCCGAGGTGGAGCATGTGGAACTGGCGACTCTCTCAGAACCGCCACATCTCGATCTGGACTTCGAGTTGCCGCTGGAGCCGCAGACTTCAAAGGCTGAGCCTGCCGAACCCGACTCGTCGCAATTCAAGCTTCTTCCCCGCGAGGGCGGCGAGCAGAAAGAGGCTTGACCTTCTTCGCTTAGCCGAATCGGCTTATTTCGGATCGCTTCCGCCCAGCAGGGCGGCGATTTTGCGTCGCGGGCGGATGTTCGAAGACGTCGAGCGCACGCCGCTTGCGGATGAGGCCGATGCGGCCTCCCAAACCGGCTGGGCATTCGGGTCGGCTTCGTAGGGTTTGTCGAACCACGGATCCTGCCGCGAGGATCGTGAGACGCGTGCAGTCACCGGCGCCGAGGCGCCGGTGTCGCTCGGCAGTGCACGAGGCGCACGCGCGATGCGATGTTCCCGCGTCTCGTCCGCATCGCGGCGCGGCCGAGGCGCGCGCTCAAGCGATACGGTCTGTTTTTCAAACTGACGCTTGATCAGCTTCTCAATATCGGCCAGAGAGCGCGCGTCGCGCGCCGTTGCCAGGGTAATGGCCAGGCCGGAGGCGCCGGCGCGACCCGTGCGGCCGATGCGGTGCACATAGTCTTCGGCGCTGAAGGGCACGTCGTAATTCACCACACCGGGTAGTTCGGCAATGTCGAGTCCGCGCGCGGCCACGTCGGTGGCGACCAGCGCCTGAATCTCCCCGCGCTTGAAGGCCTCCAGCGTGGTGAGGCGTTCGGCCTGCGATTTATCGCCGTGCATGGCCGCGGCCTTGATGCCGTCGCGCTCCAGCAAGCGGGTCAGGCGGCCGGCGCCGAGGCGGCTGTTGACGAACACGATGACCTGCGGCAGCGGGTTGTCGCGCAGCAGTTGCACCAGGGTGGCGCGCTTGTCGTCCTCTTCCACCTGATAGACGCGCTGCTCCACATTGGTCGCGGTGGCGTTGGGACGGGCCACCTCCACCAGCAGCGGGTTCTGCAGATAACTCTGAGCCAGTCGCTTGATCTCTGCGGAGAACGTGGCCGAGAACAGCAGGGTGGTGCGCTGCTTGGGCAAAAAGCCGAGGATGCGCTGCAGGTCGGGCAGGAAGCCGATGTCGAGCATGCGGTCAGCCTCGTCGAGCACCACGAATTGCACCTGGCCCAGGTTGACGGTCTTGGCTTCGAGGTGGTCGAGCAGGCGCCCGGGGGTGGCCACCAGCAGATCGACCCCGGTGCGCAGCTCGGCCTTCTGCGGCGCCATGTCCATGCCGCCGAACACGCAGGCGCAACGCAGCGGCGTGTGCTTGGCATAGGCCTTGAGATTGGTGTAGACCTGATCGGCCAGCTCGCGCGTGGGCGCCAGCATCAGCGCGCGCACCGGGTGGCGCGCCGGCGACACGCTGGTCGACGCCAGCGGCAGGAGCTGCTGCAGGATGGGCAGGGAGAACGCGGCGGTCTTGCCGGTGCCGGTCTGCGCGGCGCCCATGATGTCGCGCCCATCCAGCAACAGCGGAATGGCCTTGGCCTGGATGGGTGTGAGTTTTTCGTAGCCCATATCGCTGACGGCTCGCAGAATGCGCGCGTCGAGCGCCAGGTCGGAAAAGCGTTCAGGCTGAGGAGTGTCTTCGGTCGGGGTTGTCGTGGTGTTCATCCGTGCGGTGTGTGATGGCGGCGATGGAAAATTGAGCAGCCGGACATCAGTTGAAACCGGCTCGGGCGTTGACGGCGTCAACGGGCGGGCACCCTGACCCGCGCAGAGTTCCGCCTGGGGATTTGCAGGACAAAGCCTGCCGCAGCGGATTCACTCTCCTCCATTCTAGGCGAGCAAGACGGTCGTGGTTGCGGGGCGCCGATGCGGTGGAAAATAGCGCTCAGCGTTTTGCAAATTCAGATTCCGTCCCCACTTCATCACCAGATTCATTTTCCGCACAGGAACGCACGATGGACTACAAGGATTACTACAAGGTCATGGGCGTAGAGCGCAGCGCGACGCAAGACGAAATCAAGCGCGCCTACCGCAAGCTCGCCCGAAAATACCACCCGGACGTGAACAAGGAAGCCGGTTCCGAGGCCAAGTTCAAGGAATTGGGTGAGGCCTACGAGGTGCTCAAAGACCCGGAAAAGCGCGCGGCCTACGATCAGCTCGGCAGCAACTGGCGCGCCGGTCAAGACTTTCAGCCGCCGCCGGACTGGGGCGCGGGCTTCGAGCAGCGCGGCGGTATGCCGGGCGATGAGGCCGATTTCAGCGACTTTTTCGAGGCCCTGTTTGCGCGCAGCGCTGGCGGCGCGCGGCGCGCGGGGGCGGGCCAGGGCGGGCCGGGAGCCCAAGGCATGCATCTGCGCGGGCAAGATCACCATGCGCAAATCCTCATCGATCTGGAAGACGCCTACCGGGGCGCGACCCGAACGCTCAACCTTCGCATGCCCGAAGTCGATGCGCAGGGCCATGTGGTGACGCGCGAGCGCACTCTGCAGGTGCAGATTCCCAAAGGGGTGCGCGCCGGGCAGCACATCCGTCTGGCGGGCCAGGGCGCGCCGGGTCTGGGTGAGGGTGGCGCGGGCGATCTTTATCTGGAAATCGGCTTCAACCCCCACGGGCTTTACCGCGTGGAAGGGCGCGACGTGTTCATCGACCTGCCGCTGGCGCCGTGGGAAGCGGCGCTGGGCGCTGAAGTCAATGTGCCCACGCCCGACGGCAAGGTCGCGCTCAAAATTCCCCCGGCCACCGGCAGCGGGCGTCGCTTGCGGCTCAAGGGCCGCGGCATCCCCGGGGCTACGCCGGGTGATCTGTATGTGGTCGCGCAAGTGGCGCTGCCCCCGGCGGATACCGAGGCCGCACGCTCGGCTTACCGTCGTCTGCAGGAAGATTTCTCCTCGTTCAACCCGCGCGCCGCGCTGTACCAAGGAGCTCAATCATGAACGCCCCCTCGAACGCGAATGCCGCGCCCTTGGTCGGCGTGGTGCTGGAAGAACAGATCGACATCACGGTCGACCAGGTCTGTGCCCTTTGCCGGGTGGAGCGTACGCAGATCGTGCATCTGGTCGAAGAGGGCGTGATCGACCCGATGCAGCCCGCAAGCGCCGTGGCGCAATGGCGCTTCAGTGGCGAGGCGCTGGCACGGGCTCGCCGCGCGGTGCGGCTGCAGCGCGAGCTGGAACTCAATCCCGCCGCCGCTGCGCTGGTGCTCGATTTGCTCGACGAAATCGCTGCCTTGCGCGAGGCGCTGCGCCGCTGATGGCGCGGCAAGCCCGTTTTTGCCGCCCCGGACGGGCGCATCTGGTGCGATTGCAGGCCGCGCGTGGCGCTTCGCCGGTGGCGACGCCCGGTCTGCGCGATCAGTTTGTGTTGTGGATGGCGCAGGGGCTGAGTCTGGCTTCGGTGCGGCTGCATGGCTATGCCGTGTTGCCCGAAGCGGTGCTGTTGCTCCTCACGCCACAGAGCGCTGCCGACCTTTCGCGCTATGTCCAGGGTCTGGCGCGGCGTGCGAGTCGCGCGCGGGCCACGGCGTCGGCGGAGTCGGCTGGGGCGTCGCCGCCCATTCAGCGCGCACCGGCCTGGGCAGGACGGTTTCAGAGCGCGCTAGTGCAGCCCGGCGATTGGGAGCTGACCGCGATGGTGTGGATCGACCGCGCGGCAGACCGCGCCGACTTGGCCGGTGCCGCCGCCTGGCCCTGGAGCAGCCAGGCGGCGCATTGCGGCGAAGTGCCCTCAGGTGGTGCACGACCTCCGCTGCTTTCGGCGCCAGACGCTTACTGGCAACTGGGCAACACGCCCTTTGCCCGCGAGGCGGCCTACTGCGAGCGGTTGGCGCACGGCGTCGAGCCGCCGCAATGCCAGGCGCTGGAGGCCGCGTTGCGCAGCGGCCTCGCAGTGGGTGATGCGGCGTTTCTGACGGAGTTGGAGTCTGAGAGCGGGCGACGGTTGGCTCCTGCCCGGCGGGGGCGCCCGCGCATGAAAGTTGCTCGTGATTAGCCCGCCTCAGTGAGAATAATCTGTCCCTTTTTAATTTTGTCGATTTCAAGTTCTACTATTTAATAGGGACAGAATAGTGAATTTTTGTTGCGTCGCGTGCTGCGATGCAGTAAATTCGCACACTCTTGTTGACTCACTGCGGAGCCTGCCATGTCCACGCCCCTAAATTCCGCCCCTGGCGCCGAAATCGCCGCCCTGTCCCGCGACGGGCTTTATTGCCCGCAAAACGAGCACGACGCTTGCGGCGTGGGTTTCGTGGCGCACATCAAAGGGGTGAAGTCCCACGACATCGTGCAAAACGGTCTGCTCATTCTCAAGAACCTCGACCATCGCGGCGCGGTGGGGGCCGACAAGCTCATGGGCGACGGCGCGGGCATCCTGATACAGCTTCCAGACGCTTTTTTCCGCGAAGAAATGGCGGCGCAGGGCGTGGAACTGCCGCCGCCGGGCGAGTATGGCGTGGGCATGATCTTCCTGCCGCGCGAGCAGGCTTCGCGTCTGGCCTGCGAGCAGGAAATCGAGCGCGCCATCCGTGCCGAAGGCCAGGTACTGCTCGGCTGGCGTGATGTGGCCGTCGATGCCGAAATGCCGATGTCTCCCACGGTGCGGGCCAAGGAGCCGGTGATCCGCCAGGTGTTCATCGGCCGCGGCCCGGATGTGATGGTGACCGACGCGCTGGAGCGCAAGCTGTTCGTCATCCGCAAGACCGCCAGCCACGCCATCCAGAAGCTCGATCTGCGTCACGGCAAAGAGTATTTCGTGCCGTCGATGTCGGCGCGCACCATTGTGTACAAGGGCCTGCTGCTGGCCGATCAGGTGGGCGAGTATTACAAAGACCTCAAAGACCCGCGCGTGGTGTCGGCGCTGGCGCTGGTGCACCAGCGGTTTTCCACCAACACCTTCCCCGAGTGGCCGCTGGCGCACCCCTACCGGCTGGTGGCGCACAACGGCGAGATCAACACCGTCAAGGGCAACTACAACTGGATGCGCGCGCGCGAAGGCGCCGTGTCTTCGCCGGTGCTCGGCGCCGATCTGCAAAAGCTCTGGCCGCTGATCTACCCCGGCCAGAGCGATACCGCGAGCTTCGACAACTGTCTGGAACTGCTGCTGATGGCGGGCTACCCGCTGTCGCACGCCATGATGATGATGATTCCCGAGGCGTGGGAGCAGCACACCCTGATGGACCCGCGCCGCCGCGCCTTCTACGAGTATCACGCCGCGATGATGGAGCCGTGGGACGGCCCCGCCGCGATCGCCTTTACCGATGGACGCCAGATCGGCGCCACGCTCGACCGCAACGGCCTGCGCCCGGCGCGTTACATCGTGACCGACGACGATCTGGTCATCATGGCGTCCGAGTCGGGCGTGCTGCCCATTTCCGAGAGCCATATCGTCAAGAAGTGGCGTCTGCAGCCGGGCAAGATGTTCCTCATCGACATGGAGGCCGGCCGCATCATCGACGACAAGGAAATCAAGAGCCAGCTCGCCAGTGCGCGTCCCTACGGTCAGTGGATCGAAAACCTGCGCATCCGCATTGACGACCTCGATCATCTGGGCCACGCCGAGCCCTCGCCCATTCCCCTGCTCGACCGCCAGCAGGCTTTCGGCTACACCCAGGAAGACCTCAAGTTCCTGATGGCGCCGATGGCCGAAAAGGGCGACGAGGCGGTGGGTTCGATGGGCAACGACGCCGCGCTGGCGGTGCTGTCCAACCGCGCCAAGCCGCTTTACAACTACTTCAAGCAGCTATTCGCGCAGGTAACCAATCCGCCGATCGACTCGATCCGCGAGAACATGGTGATGTCGCTGGTGTCTTTCATCGGCCCGCGGCCCAATCTACTCGACATCAATCAGGTCAATCCGCCCATGCGGCTGGAAGTCAGCCAGCCCGTGCTCGACTACGACGACATGGCGCGGCTGCGCTCCATCGCCCAGCACACCGGCGGCAAGTTCCGCAGTTTCGAGCTCGACATCTGCTATCCGGTGGCTTGGGGGCATGAAGGCATCGAGGCGCGCATTGCGTCCATTTGCGCCGAAGCGGTGGATGCGCTCAAGAGCGGTCACAACATTCTCATCATCACCGACCGCCACATGAGCGCGCAGCAGGTGGCCATTCCCGCGCTGCTTGCCTTGAGCGCGGTGCATCAGCACCTCACCGCCCACGGCCTGCGCACCCAGACCGGGCTGGTGGTGGAAACCGGCAGCGCGCGCGAAACGCATCATTTCGCCGTGCTCGCGGGCTATGGCGCCGAAGCGGTGCACCCATATCTGGCGCTCGACACCATTGCGGCAATGGCCAAAGACCTGCCGGGCGATCTCAGCGCCGAGAAGGCCATCGCCAACTACGTCAAGGCCATCGGCAAGGGCCTGCAGAAGGTGATGTCCAAAATGGGCATTTCCACCTATATGAGCTACTGCGGCGCGCAGATCTTCGAGGCCGTGGGCCTGTCGCGCGCGCTGGTGGACAAATACTTCACCGGCACTTCCACGCAGGTCGAAGGCATCGGCGTGTTCGAGGTGGGCGAAGAAGCGCTGCGCATGCACCGCGAAGCCTTCGGCGATTCGCCCGTGCTCGCCAATATGCTCGATGCTGGCGGCGAGTACGCCTGGCGCACCCGCGGCGAAGAACATATGTGGACGCCCGACGCCATCGCCAAGCTGCAGCATTCCACCCGCGCCGGCAACTACAACACCTACAAGGAATACGCGCAGATCATCAACGACCAGTCGCGTCGCATGCTCACCCTGCGCGGCCTGTTCGAGTTCAAGATCGACCCCAGCAAGGCCATTGCCATCGATGAGGTGGAACCGGCCGCTGAGATCGTCAAGCGCTTTGCCACCGGCGCCATGTCGCTGGGCTCCATTTCCACGGAAGCGCACTCGACCCTGGCGGTGGCGATGAACCGCATCGGCGGCAAGAGCAATACCGGCGAGGGCGGCGAAGACCCGCTGCGCTACCGGCCTGAAATGCGCACGGGTTCAAGCGGCATCCGGGACGGCGACACCCTCGGCAGCGTGCTCGGCGCCGAGCGCGTCGTCAGCGATATTCCGCTGAAAAAAGGCGATTCGCTGCGTTCCAAGATCAAGCAGGTCGCCTCGGGGCGCTTCGGCGTCACCGCCGAATACCTGGCCAGCGCCGACCAGATTCAGATCAAGATGGCGCAGGGTGCCAAGCCCGGCGAGGGCGGGCAGTTGCCCGGCGGCAAGGTGTCCGAGTACATCGGCATGCTGCGCTACTCGGTGCCGGGCGTGGGCCTTATTTCGCCGCCGCCGCACCACGACATTTATTCCATCGAAGATCTGGCCCAGCTCATCCACGATCTGAAAAACGCCAATTCCCGCGCGTCCATCAGCGTCAAGCTGGTGGCCGAAAGCGGCGTGGGCACGGTGGCCGCCGGGGTGGCCAAGGCCAAGGCCGATCATGTGGTCATCGCCGGGCATGACGGCGGCACGGGCGCCTCGCCGCTGTCCTCCATCAAGCATGCCGGGTCTTCGTGGGAAATCGGCCTGGCCGAAACCCAGCAGACCCTGGTGCTCAACCGCTTGCGCAGCCGCATCCGCGTGCAGGTGGACGGCCAGATCAAGACCGGCCGCGACGTGGTCATCGGCGCGCTGCTGGGCGCCGACGAATTCGGCTTCGCCACCGCGCCGCTGGTGGTCGAGGGCTGCATCATGATGCGCAAATGCCACCTCAACACCTGCCCGGTGGGCGTGGCCACGCAAGACCCGGCGTTGCGCAAAAAGTTTTCCGGCAAACCCGAGCATGTGGTGAATTTCTTCTTCTTCATCGCCGAGGAAGTGCGCGCCATCATGGCCCAGCTCGGCGTGCGCAAATTCGACGATCTGGTCGGACGCACCGAGCTGCTCGACGCGCGCAAGGGCGTCGAGCACTGGAAGGCGCGCGGGCTCGATTTCAGCCGCGTGTTCCATCAGCCCGATGTGCCGGCCGACGTGCCGCGCCGTCAGACCGAAGAGCAGGATCATGGCCTGGCCAAGGCGCTCGATCATGTGCTGATTGAACGCGCCCGTCCCGCGCTCGAACGCGGCGAGAAAGTGCAGTTCATCCAGAACGCGCGCAACGTCAACCGCACCGTGGGCGCCATGCTTTCCGGCGAAGTCGCGCGGCGCTATGGCCATGACGGCCTGCCCGACGACACCATCCACATCCAGATGGAAGGCACGGGCGGCCAGAGCTTCGGCGCTTTCCTCGCCCGCGGCATCACGCTCTACCTCATCGGTGAAGCCAACGACTACACCGGCAAGGGGCTGTCGGGCGGCCGCGTGGTGGTGCGCCCCAGCCTCGATTTCCGTGGCGACGCGCCGAGCAACATCATCGTCGGCAACACCGTGCTCTACGGCGCGATCGAAGGCGAAGCCTTTTTCCGCGGGGTGGCGGGCGAGCGCTTCGCGGTGCGCAATTCCGGCGCGACCACCGTGGTCGAAGGCACGGGCGACCACGGCTGCGAATACATGACCGGCGGCACGGTGCTGGTGCTGGGCGAAACCGGCCGCAACTTCGCTGCCGGCATGAGCGGCGGCATGGCTTACGTCTACGACGTGGACGGCCAGTTCGCCAAGCGCTGCAATACCTCCATGGTGGCGCTCGACAAGGTGCTTGCGGCTGCCGAGCAGAAAGCGCAGCAGGCCGAAGCGCTATGGCACCGCGGCCAGACCGACGAAGCCCAGTTGCGGAAGCTGCTGCAAGACCATCTGCGCTGGACCGGCTCGCAGCGCGCGCGTGAATTGCTCGACACCTGGGAAGAGGCGCGCGGCCGCTTTGTCAAAGTATTCCCGCACGAGTACAAGCGGGCGCTGGGTGAAATGGCTGCCAAGCGCGAGGCGCAGGCCGCCACGGATAAAGCCAAAGCGCCCGTCGGCCACGCCAGCGTGCCCGCCAAATAACTGAAGTGCATCGTTCAAGCACCACGAACAAGGATCGACCATGGGAAAAATCACCGGATTCATGGAATTCGAGCGGCAGGAAGAACAGTACGAAGCCCCCGCCGCGCGGCTCAAGCACTGGAAGGAATTCGTCCACGAACTGCCGGAAGACAAGGCCAAGACGCAGGCTGGGCGCTGCATGGACTGCGGCATTCCGTTCTGCAACAACGGTTGCCCGGTCAACAACATCATTCCCGACTTCAACGACCTCGTGTGGCAGGGCGATTGGAAGCGCGCGCTCGACGTGCTGCATTCGACCAACAACTTCCCCGAGTTCACCGGGCGCATCTGTCCCGCGCCGTGCGAGGCGGCCTGCACCCTGGGCATCAATGAAGCGCCGGTGGGCATCAAGTCCATCGAGCACGCCATCATCGACCGGGGCTGGAACGAAGGCTGGGTGACGCCGCAACTGCCAGCGCACAAAACCGGCAAGACCGTGGCCGTGGTCGGCTCCGGCCCGGCAGGGCTGGCGGCGGCACAGCAACTCGCCCGTGCGGGACACGCCGTCACCGTGTTCGAGAAGAACGACCGCGCTGGCGGTCTGCTGCGCTACGGCATCCCCGATTTCAAAATGGAAAAGAGCCATATCGACCGTCGCATTGCGCAGATGCAGGCCGAGGGCGTGACTTTCCGCACCGGCGTGCTGGTGGCCGAACTGCCCAAGGACGGCCCCGGCGCCACCGTGGCCAACTGGGCCAAGGAGACCCTCACTCCCGCTCAGTTGCAGGCCGACTTCGACGCGGTGCTGCTGACCGGCGGCGCCGAGTTTCCCCGCGATCTGCCGGTGCCGGGCCGCGAACTCGATGGCATTCACTTCGCCATGGAGTTTCTGCCGCTGCAGAACAAGGTCAACGCCGGAGACAAGTTGAAAAACCAGATTACGGCCACGGGCAAGCATGTGGTGGTGATCGGCGGCGGCGACACCGGCTCGGACTGCGTGGGCACCAGTAACCGCCACGGCGCGGCCAGCGTTACACAGTTCGAGGTCATGCCGCAGCCGCCTGAGGCAGAGAACAAGCCGCTGGTCTGGCCGTACTGGCCGATCAAGCTGCGCACCTCCAGCAGCCACGAAGAAGGCTGCTCGCGCGACTGGGCGGTGGCCACCAAGGAGTTCATCCCCGGAACCGGCAAGGACAAGAACAAGGTCAAGCAGCTCAAGGCCTGCCGCGTCGAATGGAAAGACGGCCGCATGCAGGAAGTGCCCGGCAGCGAGTTCACCCTGCCTGCCGATCTGGTGCTGCTGGCCATGGGCTTCGTGCATCCGGTGGGCAGTGTGCTCGACGCCTTCGGCATCGACAAGGACGCGCGCGGCAATGCCAAGGCGGGTACCGAAGACGAAACCGGCTACGCCACCAATGTGCCCAAGGTGTTCGCCGCGGGCGATATGCGCCGTGGTCAGAGCCTGGTGGTGTGGGCGATCCGCGAAGGCCGCCAGGCCGCGCGCGAGATCGACCGGTTTTTGATGGGCAGCACCGTGTTGCCACGTTGATGCAGCGTCCGACCCTTACGGATCGTTCGTTTTCTGATCTATATAGGGTCGGTGCAGCCGGGTTTCTCGGACAATGCCGGGATGATGCGCGAAGCCGATGACGATCACGGCCTGCCCCAGTTTCCGGGGCGGGATCCGCAAGACATGCTTGAGGCCACGCTGGCCAGCCGCCCTGATGGCGACCTCTGGGTGTTCGGCTACGGCTCGCTGATCTGGAACCCGGAAGTCGTGCATGACGAAGTGCGGCCTGCGCGAGTCTGGGGCTGGCGGCGCACGCTGCGCATGTGGTCGCGCATCAACCGGGGCACGGAAGAAGCGCCCGGCCTGGTGTTCGCACTGATGTCCGGCGGTTCCTGCAGCGGCATTGCCCTGCGCGTGCCCCAAAGTCGGGCCGAGCGCGAACTGCGCCAGTTGTGGAAGCGCGAAATGCCTCGCGCCGTCTATGACCCGCGCTGGATTGCCTGCCGCACTCCGCAGGGCGTGGTGCAGGCGCTGGCCTTCACCCTGCGGCCCAGCAGCCCGAGCTATACCGGTGAACTAGACGACGCGCAGTTGCTCGACATTCTGCGCACCTGCCGTGGCCGCTACGGCACCACTTTCGATTACGTCGCGCGCACTGCGCAGGCGCTGCGCGACATCGGCATTCGCGATGCCGAGTTGGAGCGCATCATGGAACTGGCCACGCAGCACCGTCTCGACGCGAAGAGTGCTTGATGCGGCGAGTCCGGGCCGCGACCTTCGATAGCATGTGATATTCCCGCTTCGCGCCCCAAAGTCTTCAGTGGCTGCAAGGCCTCTTTCACCATTCACCAGGACACCCCATTGGTCAAGCCAAATTACTCCTACGAAAAGCGTCAGAAAGAACTCGCCAAAGAGCGCAAAAAGCAGGAAAAACTGCAGCGCAAGGCCAATAAACCCGACAGTACCGATGCGCCGGGCGAAGATCACGGTAGCGCTGCGCCGCCGAACTCCGTTCCCTCCGGCAACGCCAAGCCAAACTCCGAGAGCTAACCACAGCGCACAGCGGGGCGGCGGGCGCAGGCTCTATGCTGAGCGCCCTTCTCCACCGGCCCCGCCCATGACCTCCCCCGAACATTTCATTCCCGGCAAGGACGCTTCGCTCGAACAGTCCATCGCCACGCTGCGCGGCAAGCTGAGCGCGCTGGGCTTTCACCTCGAAGAGCGCTCCTGGCTCAACCCGGTGGAAGGCGTATGGTCGGTGCATGTGCGCGATCACGACTGCGCGCTGCTGTTCTCCAACGGCAAGGGCGCCTCCGAGCTGGCGGCGCGGGCCAGCGCGCTGGGCGAGTTTGTCGAGCGCTTGTCCACCCATTATTTCTGGACGCATTTCTACCTGGGCGAGGCAATAGCCCACCGTGCGCATGTGCATGCGCCGGGTGAGCGCTGGTTCCCGCTGAACGGCGACGCCTGGCCCGAGGGGCTGCTCAACCCCGAGCTGCGCGCCTTCTACAACCCGCACGAAGCGGTGCCTGCCGCGCAGCTCGTCGACCTCAACTCTGGCAACGAGGCGCGCGGCATTTGCGCGCTGCCCTATCAGCGCCTGTCCGACGGCGCGACCGCCTACTTTCCGGTCAACCTCATCGGCAATCTGTATGTGAGCAACGGCATGTCGGCTGGCAACACGCTGATGGAAGCGCGCACCCAGGCGTTGTCAGAGATTTTCGAGCGTCATGTGAAGTTCCGCATCATCCGCGAAGCGCTATGTCTGCCGGACGTGCCCGAGGACGTGATCGCGCGCTACCCGCACATTGCCGCCGGCATCCGCGGCCTGCGCGAGGCGGGCTTCGGCATCGTGGTGAAAGACGCTTCGCTCGGCGGGCGCTACCCGGTGATGAACGTCACCCTGCTGCACCCCGGCGATCAGGGCTGCTTCGCCAGCTTTGGCGCGCACCCGCGCTTCGAGATCGCGCTGGAGCGCGCCCTCACCGAATTGCTGCAGGGCCGCGCGCTCGACGCGCTGGCCGGATTTCCCGCGGCCGGCTTCGATCGTGACGAGATCGCCGATCCGCAAAACCTGGAAATCCATTTCGTCGATTCCAGTGGCGTGCTGTCGTGGGAGTTTTTGCGCAGCACGCCCGATTTCGCTTTTGCCGACTGGAACTTCGGCGCCTCCACCGAACAGGATTACCACTGGTCAGTGGCCGCGCTGCACGCCGAGGGTCATCAGATCTTTGTTGCCGACTTCACCCAGCTCGGCGTTTACGCCTGCCGCATCCTGGTGCCCGGGGTGAGCGAAATCTATACGGTGGACGAACTCGAATACGAGAACAACAGTGTGGGCATTGCGCTGCGCGCCGACATCGCCCGCTTACCGGAATTGTCCGGGGACGAATGCGTTGCGCTCTACGACCAAATCGTCGAACTGGAACTGGCCGACGAACGCCCGGTGAGCGTGCTCATTGGTCTCGCCCCCGACCCCGAGACCGCCTGGGCCGGGCTCAAGATCGGCGAACTCAAGTTGCTGCTGGCGCTGGCCAGCGGCGACGACGACGCCATCCTCGAAGGCTGCGCCTGGATCGCCCAGTATGGCCAGCGTAGCCCGGAACGGCTCAAGGTGTTTCGCTGCATCGCCGATCTGCTCAAGCTGCAGGACGCCTCAGAGGGTGTGAATGAATCCGGCGTGGCCGAGCAGCGCGCCCAAAGGGTTCCAATCAAGGCGCAAAGCACAGCCGTGCCCGTCGGCACGGCGCGCATTTGCAACGCCGAGTGGGACGATTTGGGTGCGACGAGCGGGCATGGCGGATTCGTTCACACCCTCTCACTCTACGCCCCTGCGCTGCGCCTGCTCTACGGCAGCTATACCCTCGACCTTGCCCTTGCGCTGCTCAACCAGGAACAGCGCCTCTGGGGACTGGGCGCCCTAGGCCCCAACTTCGAAGCCAGCGTCAACCACAGCGCCTTGCTGGCCGCGTATCGCAAAGTGAGTGGCTGATCAGGATGACTTCCTGAGTTGCGAAAGGCGATGCCATGGTCCGATCACGTTTTTGTTCTCGACTTCTTTGCCTCGGCGGTGCCGCCTTTTGTCTGGGCGCTCTACCCGTTCAGGCCCAGCAGCAGGCGGCTTCGCCCGCGGTGCAGACCGGGGTTGCGCCCGACATCCGGGCCGCGGCGCAGGTGCTCGCGCAGTTGCACAAGACCACGCGCATTCGTGAAGGTGAAGGCCCGCGCGTGCTCACCGTGTTCTTCGACCCCAATTGCCCCTATTGCCGACAGCTTTACAGCACGCTGCGCCCCTACGTTGGCAAAGACGGTTTGCAGGTCGATTGGGTGCCCGTGGCCATTCTTGCGCCGAGCAGCGCGGCCAAGGCGGCCGCCATCCTGCAGGCCAAAGACCGGCTGCAGGCGTTTCGCGCGACCGAAGAACATGGGCTCGACCCCAACCGCCCTGCGTCGGCGCTACCGGGTGAGGGGCAAATCACGGCAGCCACCGGCCGCATCCTCGCGGCCAATGTCGGCGTGCTCAAACAGGCCGGGGTGTATGAAAGCGTGCCGCTGGCGGTCTATCGCGACCGCAACGGACTAGCACAACTCGCGATGGGCGCCCCGCGCGATCAGGCTGCCCTGCGGGCGTGGCTGCAGTCGATCGGGCCCTGAGGTTGCTCGTCCCCCTCGGGGGGCCTGACGCGAACGCGGCAGGTCTGGGGGCGCTCTCAGACGACATTCCTGGCTTCGCTTTGGCGAGTCTTAAGGCACCGCACTTTTCTGGACGCTGCCGATCCAACAGCCATCGCCCATGATTGAGCGTGAAGCAAAACCCGCGGCGCCAGCAGGGCGAACGCGGCTTGGCGGGAGCCGGACATGGAATCTGCGAGCAGTGAGAATGGCCAGGGGCCGCCGAGCAGCGCCGGGGCACACGCGGCAACGGTGGAGCTCGAACCGACGCAAACGCTGCCGCGCGACGGCTGGCTCGACAGCGGCTACCGGGCCTACCGCGTCGAGGGCGAGACCTACATCACCAGCAGGGTGAAAAACCTCATCATTCGCGGCGGGCGCAATATTTATCCGCGCCAAGTCGAACTCTCCGTGGGCGAGCTGGCCGGGGTGCACAAAGACTGTGTGGTGATGTTCGGCGCGCCCGACAGGGGGTGCTGGCCCCGCTGCACACCGTGCGCCAGACCTCCAGCGGCAAGCTGCGCCGCGACCCCGGCCTGCTCGGCTTTCACCTCGGCCCGTTCGAGGCGGCGGTGCGGGCCGACATGCCGGTGGTTCCGGTGATTTTGCGCGGCACCCGCGCGCCGCGGCTGGCCTCGATGTTCCCTCACCACGCTCCCCACCCATGACCCACCTATGAACGACACTCTGAATCCCACCGATCCCGGCGCGGACGACGCCAACCAGATCGATCTGCAAGCCGCCTGGATCCGCCGCTCCAGCGCCGACATCCAGGCCTTTGTCGAGGGTCTGGCTGCGCGCCTCGAAGGCGATCTGCCGGGCCAGGTGGATGTGGTGCGCAAGCGCGACGGCCTGTTCGCCAAGACCAGCCATGTGCAGAGCATCACCGTGCGCACCGAGGAGTTTCATTACCTGCTCGAACGCCATCCTTCCGGGGTGCACACCCAGCGCGCCCGGGTGGTGGGCGGGGTCATCCTCAAGCGCGACGAACTGAGTCTGGCCGGGTGGATGCAGAGCCTGCTGGCAGCGCTGTTTTCGCAGTCCGGCGAACTGCAGCGCGCCAGCCAGTCGCTGCATGATTTTCTGATGCACTAGGAGCACGGCATGTCACTCTGGAACACTTTGAAGCAGCGCGCCGAGAGCGTCGCGCAGGACGCGCGCCATGCGGTGGACGGGCTCACCGCGTCCGCCCACACCCTGGCCGCACCGCGTGCACTCAGCGCCGATGAACTGGCGCGGCAGCAGGCTTGGGCCGAGGCGCTACCCGGCAATGACCTGCCCGAATTCGTCAAGGCCCGCTTGGCCGCCACGGCGCGGCGCGAGCTGCCTTGGGTGAGTACCGCCACCGCGGCGGAAATGCTGGCGCAGCGCATTCACGGCATCGAGCCGCTCGGCATGGTCAACGGCAATTGCTGGTACCACTTCGACTACTCCTGGTCGGACGGGCACTACGACGGCTGGCATCACGCCCTCGACCGCCTGCGGCTGGAGGCCGCGCTGCTGGGCGCCAACGCAGTGGTCGACGTGACCTTGCAGGCGCATGCCGGGCAGGGGCCGAACGATGTGGATTTCGCGCTCACCGGCACCGCGGTGCGCATTCGCGGTCTGCCGCCCTCCACCGACCCGGCGGTGGCCACGGTGTCGGCGCTGCACTTCGTGCGTCTGCTCGATGATGGGGCGGTGCCCGTGGGCATTGCCATCGGCGCGCACTTCGACTGGTATCTGCCGCGTGCCTCGGCCTACGGCGCGGGGTTCGGGATGATGAACAGCTCGCCCTTCGGCGCTTCGGCGCAGACGGCGTATCAGGCCGGTGCGCTGTGGAGCAATGCTGAACTGAGCGAGCTCTCGGCCTTTCAGCAGCATGTGCGTCTGAGCGCCATTGAACATCTGCGCAGCGACGGCCAAAGGCTGAACGCCTCGGTGCTGGCGCATACCGAATACACCGAACTCACGCGCGAAGAGGGCGATGGCGGCGAGCCGCCGCGCTTTCAGTGCCGCTATATCGCCATCGGCACCGCCGTGGCCTACGAGCGCAACCGTCCGCTGCGCTCCCGCGTCTGCCCCACATTCAGCCTGGCGGACCGTCAGCTCGAAGCCCCTCGCTCCCAACCCTAGGAAACCATCATGAACGATAGAACCGCATTGCCTCAGACCGAAACTCCCGCGGCCTCCGCCGCCGAGCAACTCGCGCCCCACGCGGTGGAGCGGCTCAAGGGCCTGCGCGCCCAGGGTAGCCATGAGGGCATCTTCACCTCCGACCTGTCGGTGAATGAATTCGTCATGGTGCGCCAGGCCGGGTTCGAGCCGCTGGGCCTGGTGGTCGGCTCCTGCGTCTACCACCTCGGCATTCAGTACGGCCAGTGGTCCACCAGCATGGAAATGGACGTGTTGTCGCAAGCCATGTATCAGGCGCGCGAACTCGCCATGAGCCGCATGGAGCAAGAGGCCATTCTGTTGCGCGCCGACGGCGTGGTCGGCCTGCGGCTGGAGGTCAAGCGCATGGAATGGGACAAGGACATTCTGGAGTTCATGGCCATCGGCACCGCCATTGCGCACCGCACCGGCGACCCCGGCTTCAAAGGCGTGGGCGGCAAGCCCTTCACCTCCGACCTGTCGGGGCAGGACTTCTGGATGCTGCTCAAGTCGGGCTACCGGCCGATGGAAATGGTCATGGGCTCGTGCGTCTATCACGTCGCCCACCAGGGTGCGCTGCGCTCGCTCGGCAATCTGGGCAACAACGTGGAGCTGGCGCAGTTCACCCAGGCCATGTACGACGCCCGAGAACTGGCGATGGAGCGCATGCAGCACGAAGCCGCCGCCGCGCAGGCCGACGGCATCACCGGCGTGCAGTTGCACGAAGGCTCGCACAACTGGCAGCCGCATGTCATCGAGTTCTTCGCCGTGGGTACCGCGGTGAAGGCGATGGAGCAGGCCGACGCGCTGGTGGATGCGCTCAACCCGCAACTCGTCATTCCAGTGAACGACTGAACCATCTTTGACCTGAAGGAGAACTCTCATGACCCTGTTCAAACACGCCGCCGAAATTCTCGAAGCCCGCGTCAACACCTTTCTCAACCACGCCGACGACCCGGCGCAGACGCTGGATCTGTCTTACGAAAAAATGGTCACCACGCTGCAGGACACCAAGCGGCACCTGGCCGATGTGATCACCGAACGCATCTCGCTGGAAAACCAGATGACCGCCGCCAAGCACGATGCCGACAAGGCCGAAGCCGACGCCCGCATGGCGCTGCAGGCGCAGCGCGAAGACCTGGCGCGCGCCGCTCTGGGCGAAAAGCAGGCCGCGCAGCAAAAGATCGATTCGCTGCAACAGGCGCACGACAGCGTGGCCGCGCAGGCCGAGAAGCTCACCGCCTACGAGAGCAAGCTGCAGGACCGCATCGAACAGTTCCGCACTCAGAAAGAGGTGATGAAAACCCAGATGGCAGCCGCCAGCGCCGAGGTCGGCGTGTCCGAGTCGCTCACCGGTCTGGGCGCGGGACTGGCCGATGCCGGCGACGCCATGCGCCGCGCGCAGGACAAGACCTCACAGATGCAGGCCAAGGCCGAAGCCCTGGAGGGCATGACCGAGGCCGGCATCCTCAGCGATCCGCTGGACCAGCGCGACAGCACCGAGAAAGCGCTCGATAAGCTGCGCACCTCCACCGGGGTGGACGCCGATCTGGCCCGGCTCAAAGCGCAGATGGCGTCGGCCAAGTAAGCGTTGGAGCTCGGCCTCAGGTCTTCTGCGCGCGCGCTGTGTTTGCGGCATACTGCGCCGACAAACATCCCACAAGACGAGGAGACTGCCCATGACTCTCAACCGCCGTGCTGCGTTGCGCACCGCCTTTGCCGCCGTCGTCGCGGCCAGCGTCATGGGTCTGGCGCCTTTTGCCAGCGCCCAGCAGACCCAGAACCCCGACGCCGTCAAAGTGCTCGGCGAGATGGGCAAGGCCACGATCATCACCGAAGGCCGTGGGCCGCGCGTGATCTACATCTTTTTCGACGCCAACTGCCCCTACTGCCACGAGCTCTACACCAACCTGCGCCCGAAAGTGGGCAAGGACGGACTGGAGATTCGCTGGGTGCCCGTGGCCGTGCTCACCCCCACCAGCGTGACCAAAGGCGCCGCCATTCTTCAGGCGCCAGACCGTCTCAAAGCGTTTCACGAAAACGAGAACACCTACGGCAAAGGGCCCACAGGGCAGGGCGGCGGCATCGCCCCGGCCAGCAAAGTACTGCCCGCCACAAGCGCCATCCTCAACGCCAACAACGCCTTGCTCGAAGCCACCAAATCGCCGGGCGTGCCCACCCTGCTTTACCGCGACAAACAGGGCGACGCCATGCTCGTCGTCGGCCCGCCTGATGCGCAGCAGCTCAAGGACATCCTCGCGAGCGTGAAGTAGCTCAGGACCGCGCGTCAACTGGCGCTGCGCAGCACGGTTGCGATGGCATCTTCCGGCAGCAGGCCGACGATCAGGTGGGCACGGCCGTTGGCGGTGCGATAGAGCATGACCGGAAAGGTGTGCAAATTGGCCTGACGCATGAGCGCGGCGTTGGTCTGAAGCTGGTGCAGCACCCGGGCGCCGGGGTGGGCCAGGGGGCGGATGCCGCCTGCCGGGCTGTCGCCGAAGTTCCAGTCATCCTCGTTTTTGTGGAAAGCTTTGAGCGGATCGGGTGCGGCGAGAATGGCCGCGGCCTTGCCCGGGCTGCTGGCTTCGAGTTGCCCCACCGGAATCCACCGCAACTGCAATCCGCCTTTGCCGACCTCCGCCCGCGTGGCCAGGTAGAGCTTGTGCGAAAACGGGCAATTCGGATCGAAAAAGATGTAAACGATGCGCGGCCCGGCGCCCTCCTGAATCCAATACGCCGAGCCGATCGCCTTGAACAGCTTGGCCGCCCGGGCCGCCTCGGGGTCGGCCGACCATTCCGCGCTGGAATTCGCCGCCTCTGCCGCGGGGGACTGCCAAAACAGCGGCAGGGTCGCGGCAGGCCACACTAGAGCCAGCCGCAACAGACGCCGCCTTGACGTCGAGGACGGCCGTGCGCAAGGCGCATGAGGAACTACGGCGCTCTTTTCAGACACGGCGGCCTCCTTGGGGTGGCGGCTTCAAAGTCACGGCTTCACATTAAGCAGCGTCACGCCGCCTGTAAAGCACAGTTACCCTGAGTCGCGCCCCAGCAAGTCCGCCCTCATTCCGGGATGAACACCTTGCCGTCCCCGATGGCCTTGAGGGTGAGCACCACGAGCAGGGCGATGAGCGCGGAGGTCAGCGCCAGCAGCGCTCCGCCCAAGCCCATGAGAAAGCCGCTGCCAATCTTGCTGCCCATGGTCAGTGAAGCGATGGTGATAGCGGCCAGCGGGAAGGAATAGGCCCACCACGACATGAAGAACGGCACCTTGCGGAACTGCGGAATTTGATAGAACAGCAGCAGGGTGGTGAACAGCCCCACATAGAACAGCACGCGGGCGAAGTTGTCGATCACGCCGCCGTCCAGCGCCAGATACGACAGGAAGCCGACCGCCGGAGGTGCGATGAGGATGAACAGCGTGGGCAGCAGCTTGGCGGGCACCGGCGGGTGGAAGAAAAAGCGGTTCATCATCACTGTGAGCAGCACGATCCAGAACACCAGCCCGACGCTGAAAAAGAACCAAGAGATTTCGGGCGAGCCGTGCGTCATGCCGGCAATGGGCACCAGTATGTTGCCCACCACCGGAATGAACCAGGCCGGTGTGGAGTGCTGGATTTGGTAGTGCGTGTGGTGAATCCACGACGACATGATGACCACGGTGAACACCAGATGCAGCGTAATGCCGCCCCACCACATGGCCTGCGACCAGACGGGCTGCACATGCAAAAAGGCGATGGACAGCAGCAGCGCGCTGATGGAAATGGCCGGGAAGAAGCTGATGCGCACCGGGTGGTTGAACTCGGCCCTGAGTTCGCCGGGGTAGCGCAGGGCCTTGGCGCCATAGCCCAGCAGCAGCAAGACAAACAACGCCAGCGCGACATAGCTCAGGCCGATGCCCACGCCGTGCGGCATGGCGAGCACCTGCGCCGACTTGTGCCAGGCGATGGCCAGGCCGGTCGTGCCCATGACGGTGGCGAACAGGGTGATGGGAAAGTGGGCCAGCCAACTGCTGGCGTGCGCCGGTTCGGCGGATTGCGGTGCGGAAGTCGTGGACATGGTGTGGGTAATAGTTGAGAAAAATGGTATGGAATTGTGGGCGCGCGGTCGCTGATTGATATTGATCGAACGCAATATTGAAAAATTTTGATACATGATTGTGACTTCAGTCACATCCTCCGCAAGGAGCCTGCCGGGCTCCATTTCTATACTCCCTGCATGAAATCACTTTCCGATTTGCGCAAAGACTACAGCCGGGCCGAACTGGACGAGGCTCACGCCGAGGCCGATCCGCTCAAACAGTTCGAGCATTGGCTGCAGCAGGCCATGGACGCACAGGTGCCCGAGCCCAATGCCATGACCCTGGCCACCGTGGGCGAAAACGGCCGCCCCTCCACCCGCGTGGTGCTGATCAAACACGTCGATGCGCGCGGCATTGTCTGGTACACCAACTATCACAGCCGCAAGGGCCGTGAGCTGGCCGCGCACGCCTTCGCCGCGCTGCAGTTCCACTGGGTAGAGCTCGAGCGGGTGGTGCGCATCGAGGGGCGGGTGGAGCAGGTCAGCGCCGAAGAGTCGGACGCTTATTTCGCCAGCCGACCGCTGACCTCGCGCATCGGCGCCTGGGCCTCGCCGC
This sequence comes from Thiomonas sp. UBA7699, assembly GCF_002482605.1. NCBI lineage: Bacteria > Pseudomonadati > Pseudomonadota > Betaproteobacteria > Burkholderiales > Thiomonas > Thiomonas sp. UBA7699. The sequence continues at coordinate 72,240 of NZ_DLGH01000025.1, forward strand.
AGAGCGAGCCCATCGACGGACGCGGCACTCTGCTCAAACGCGCCGCGGAATACGGGCTGCGCTACGGCATCAGCCCGCCGCGTCCGCCGCACTGGGGCGGCTACCGTCTGATTCCCGATGCCTGGGAGTTCTGGCAGGGGCGGCCCTCCCGCCTGCACGACCGACTGGCGTATGCGCTACAGGCCGATGGCCGTTGGAAGCGCCAACGCCTGGCGCCTTGAATCTTGAACAGTTGCGTCAGTCGTCGAGCAGTTCCAGTGTGGCCGCGCTGTCGATGCGGCGGATGGCGACGCGCAGTTCCACATACTCGGGCAGCTCGCTCATCGGCGTCGGGTCGGCTTCGCAGGCGCAGCCCGGAATGATGCTGAAGTAGCTCAGCCCCGCCTTCACCCGCAGATCGTCGTCGCCTTCACTGCGCTGCAGCACCATCAGGCTGACGTCGTCGATCAGGGCGTGGCTGCCGCGGCGTATGCCTTGCTGCAACGGGCCGATCAGCGCCCCGGTCTGTTGCAACTCGGCCAGCAATACAGCGCCGAAATTGGGCTGGGTCCAGGCGCTATGCGCGGCGGGTAGGGTGAGCATCATGGTGGACAGTGTGCTGAGGGTGAAATTCTGCGGCATTATTGACGCTGTTGATCCATCCATACAACAGGGAGACCCACATGCCTTCGCCTCAATCCATTCATCGCCGTCATTTGTTGCGGGTTTTGGCGGCCGCCCCGTTGATGGCTGCTTGGCCCGCCGCCCGGGCGCAAAGCGCCCGGCAGGCCGAGGGCATTCTGGCGAATATCAGCAAGGCCACGTTCATCGCCGAGGGGACGGGGCAGCGCGCGCTCTACATTTTTTTCGATCCGAACTGCCCGTTTTGCCATGAGCTGTTCAAGAAGCTGCGCGCCTTCGTGGGCAAGGACGGGGTGCAGTTCCGCTGGATTCCGCTGGGCATGCTCACCCCCAGCAGCCTGCCCAAGGCGGCGGCCATTCTGCAGTCGCCCGATCCGCTGACGGCCTTTCACAAAAACGAGAACGACTACGACTTCGCCGCCAACGGCCAACCCGGCGGCGGCATCGAACCGGCGGAGTCCATCACCCCCAAGGTACGCGCCGAGCTGGCGGCCAATCTCGCGCTTTACAACAGCGAAAAGCTGTTTGGCGTGCCGGTGATGATCTGGCGCAAGGCCGATGGCCGCGCCGACATGATGATCGGCGTGCCCTCGGGTGCGCAGATTCAGATCATGCTCAAGCAGGCGCGCTGAAGCAGCGCTCACAGGCTAATCTGCACCCCGGCGGCGATGCCGCGTCCGGGCAGCGGCGCGAGTTGGCGCAGGGTGTCGATCGCGCTGGCGCTGTAAGCCGTCTGGTCGAGGAGGTTGTTCAGTTTGACGAACCACAGCCCGGTGCGGCCACTTGCCGTGAAGCGCTGCGTCAGGCTGGCGTTGACGCGCACAGACCCAGGAGTCGGGCCGAGCAGATCGCTGCTGGGCACGCGGTTTTGCCGTGCGGCCATCTGTGCTTCGACGCGCGCGCTCCAGTTGCCGCGGGTGTAGTTCAGCGCCGGAGTGAAGTGCAGCGGGGCGATGCGCGGCAGCGGCTGACCGTTGGTCAGGTCGTCGGCGCGCACCCAGTCGAGCCGTGCGGCGAGATCCAAGCGCTGCCCACCCTGGTCGAGCAGGGGTTGCAACAGGCTGGCTTCGATGCCGGAAAAGCGCGCCTGCACGCCGACGTAGAGAAATTCCGGCAGCAAATCTGGCGTGTCCGGCGGCACCGGATTTCCATCGCCATCAACGGTTTGGCCCCCGCGAACCAGCCCGATGTAATTGCTGTAGCGGGTGAGAAAGGCGGTGGCGGAATAGCGCGCTCTGGCGTTTTCCACCTTCACGCCCAGTTCCACGCTGTTGCTGCGCTCCTTGCGCAGCGCGGGGTTGCCCCGCTCGTAGGCGCCGGTGGCGTCGTGCGGGCCGTTGGCGTAGAGCTCGTCGTAGCTGGGCGCGCGCTCGTTGTGCGCAAGCGTGCTGGTGAGCGCCACCTGCGGCGTGAGCGCGTATTGCGCCTGCACCGCCACGCTCATCGGCGTGAAGCGCTGCGCGCTGGCGGCGCCAAAGCGGGCGATTCCCGTGGCGCCTTCACCGTCTGAACTCACCCGCGCGCTTTCCAGTCGCGTCCCGGCCGACCAGGCCCAGCGCCCGCTGGCACCGCTGGCCAGGCCGAAAACCGCGGTATTGCGGGTGTGGGTCTGCGGCAGGAAGGCCTCGTCCCCCAGCGCGGAAAAGTCCAATCGCAGCGCCTGCAAACCCAGTTGCAAGTCGATGCCGGCCAAGCGGCGGCGCAGCGACAGCCGCAGCGTGTCGCCCTGGTTGACGAACCGGGTCGCGGGCTGGCCGGAGTCGAGTTCGGTATGGCGGTAATGGGTATGGGTGTAAGCCAGGGCGAGCGCCTCGGCGCCGAGTACATGCCGCAGTTCCCCGCGCAAGCTGGTGCGTTCGGAGCGCATGTCGATTTCCACGTTGGGATCGACGATGGTGCCATAGCGGTTGGCATCGCTGCGCACCGAAAGGCCGACAAATCCCCAGCGGCCGGTCACCCCGCCGCCCAGACCGCCGCCGTAGCCGTCGGCGGCGGAGTTGCGCACCCGGCCATCGACGATCGACTCTGCCTGCGCACCGTTTGGGGCGACATAGTCGCTGGCTCGACGCTTATAGCCGTCGGCGTGCAGGCCGAGCGCGCCGTTGCCGCCGTCGAGCGAAAACGCCGCCGATCCGCCAGGAAACGCGCTGTCGCCGCGGAGCTGAGCGAGACCTTCGACGCCGCGCAAGGGCGCGGTGGGAATGGCGTCGTCGATCACGTCCACCACCCCGCCGACCGCGCCGCCGCTGTAGGGCAGGGCTTGCGGACCGCGCAACAGCTCGATGGCGCGTGCCGCCAGCGGGCTGAGCGGGGCGTTGTGGTCATAGCTCGCGGCGGAGGCGTCGAGCAGCGGTGAACCGTTGGACAGGATGTCCACCCGGTTGCCATCGAGCCCGCGCACGACGGGTCGGTCGGCGTTCGGCCCGTACCAGGTCGAGGTCAGTCCCGGCAGACCGGAAAGCGCGGCGCCGAGGGTGCTCGACTCGCCCTGGCGCAGCAGGAGCTGCGGCCCGGTCAGATCGACCGTCGGCGCGCCTGGTGCGCCAATGACAGGGGCAGCGACGACATCAATCGCAGGCAAGGAGGGGGTCTCGCCAGCGGCCTGCGCCTGCGCGGGCATGGTCTGCGCGAGCAATAACGCCAGCGCCAGAGGCCGCAATTGCGGCAAGGGGTTGAGGGTTTTCGGCATGGAGGACAGGGCAGAAGAAACGTCTGAGAACGATTCGAGTGTTACGTTATCTTATAACTCTTAACTGCGATGTGAAGGGCCTGTGTCGCGTCCGTGCCTTATGAGAAACCCCAGGTCTGCCCCAAGTTTTCTTGTCCACCTCGCGGCTTGCAAGCCGCTCGGATTCGGCTCCGCGCAGGCTGTCGCAGAGTGGATTGGGGCGTGGGCCTCATCCCCCTCGCAGCTTGCAAGCTGCTCGGATTCGGCTCCGCGCAGGCTGTCGCAGAGTGGATTGGAGCGTGGGCCTCATCCACCTCGCGGCTTGCAAGCCGCTCGGATTCGGCTCCGTCCAAGCTGCCGCAGGGCAGCTTGGAGCCGCGGGCCTCATCCCCTTGCGGTCTGACGTCAAGGGGGGCGGACTGGGGCGGTTTTACCCTGTCGTGTCCGGGTGTCCTTGCTGCGCGGGCCGGTGCAGGGCGCGCATGACGTCGCTTTGCGTGATCATGCCAACCAAGCGTGCGGCGTCATCGACCACCGGAATGTGATGGTGGCCGCTGCCCGCGAAGAGCGGAATCAGCTCCGACAGATGCCGTGCTGCAGACACCACCTGCACCCGCCGCGTCATGCGCGCGGCAACGGGTGTGGCCGACTCGCGCATGGCGCTGGGCGCTGCATCCGGGTCGGTGCGCAGATCGGCCGCGGTGACGATGCCGATGACCTGCCTCTGTGCGTCGATCACGGGAAGCGCCTTGATGCCATGCTCTTCCAGGCGATGCAGGGCGTCGGCCACGCTGTCATCGGGGCGGGCGGTCTGCACGTCACGCTGCATGATGTCGCTGCAGCGCACGCTGTCCAGCCGCTGTTGGTAGGCCTGCGTCTGGGCGTCTTCGAGCAGGCCACGCAGGGTGGCGCGGTCGATGTCGAGCACTTCGCCGTAGCGGGCCACCGCGGCGTCGATGGCGCTGGAGAGTTCGTCCGCATTGGGCAACACGGCGTCAGCCGCGGGCTGCGGGGCGGGGTGCGGTCTGCGCGTGGCCGCATGCCACAACAGGGCACAGAGCACGAGCAGCGCGGAGTTCAAGGCAACTGGCATGAAGGCAAAACGCCAGTCCGTGGTGTGGGTCAACACCGCCAGCAAGGCCGCCGCGCCGCCTGGCGGGTGCAGGCATCGCGCCTGAAGCATCAGCGCAATCGCTCCGCCGACGGCCATGCCGGCTGCCAGCCAAGGCGGGCCGATCCAGAGGGCGCAGGTAATTCCCGCTAGCGTACCGAGGGTGTTGCCGCCAATCACCGACCAGGGCCGTCCCAGCGGGCTGCTGGGCAGCGCAAACACAATGACGGCGCTGGCGCCGATGGGGGCGACCAACCACGCCAGCTGCGTCCAGCCGCTTGCGCCTTCGACCCACTGGCTGATCGCGCCCACGGCGGCCACGCCCAGCACTGCGCCCAGCGAAACACGAAACCATTCGGCGATGCCTACGCGCGGGCTGCCCGCGGCCTGTACCGCGCTCATGCATCCTTACGCAGCAAGGCGGCGTATTGGCGGCGCAGCTTATCGACCTTCGGCGCAATCACCGCGGCGCAGTAGCCCTGATAGGGATGGTGCGTGAAATAGTCTTGATGTTCGGACTCGGCGGGACTGTAGTTCGCTTCCGGTGCGATCTCGGTCACGATGGGATCGGTGAAAAGCGCTTGATCGCGCAGGCCTTGCACATAGGCGCGCACGGCGGCGAGCTGGGCTGCGTCATGGGTGTAGATGCCCGAGCGGTATTGCGTGCCGACATCGTTGCCCTGCCGGTTCAAAGTGGTGGGGTCGTGCATGGCGAAAAATACCTCGAGCACCGTGTCCAGACTCAGCACGTCGGGGTCGAAATCCAGCCGGATCACTTCGGCATGGCCGGTCTGCCCCGTGCAGACCTCACGGTAACTGGGGCGCAGCGTCGTGCCATTGCTGTAGCCGCACTCCACGCGCAGCACACCGCGCAGCGGGCGGTAGGCGGCGTCGAGGCACCAAAAACAACCGCCAGCGAGGGTGATGCGCTGGGGCAATGCGGGCAAATTGAAGTCGGACATGGGGCGAGAGTCGTGAGTGCGGCAATTTGCCGCGGTCTGGGGATTGTCGGAGGCTGACAAAATGCACGCCTTTTCTATGGCGATTTTCGCTGACTATCCGCGGAGACGTTGTGCGGTCGTAAATATGAGGAGTGACTTGATGAAGCGTCTCAATTTGAGCCGTCGCCAGACACTGGTGATGACTTCTGCCCTGCTGATGTGGGCCGCCGCCCCGGCCGCACTGGCGCAACGCGCAGGGGATATCGAAGTGACACGGGCGCAGGCGCTGCCGTCGATTCCCGGTGCGCGCAATGGCGGCGGATTTCTGACTCTCGTCAACCACGGTAAGCAAGACGACAAGATCGTGTCCGCCGCCTCACCCGTCTGCGGCCATGTCGAGCTGCACACCATGAGCATGGAAAACAACATCATGCGTATGCGCGAGGTCGGCGACATTCCGGTGCCCGCAGGCAAGACCCTGCGCATGCAGCCGGGTAGCGGCTATCACCTGATGTTCATGGACTTGAAAGCCCCGCTGAAAGAAGGCGAGAGGGTGCCGGTGACGGTGAAATTCGCCCATGGCGGGCAGATGGAGCTGCAACTCAAGGTCGAGCCGCGCGACAAGATTGCGGGCGATGCGCCCATGCCGGGCAAGGCCATGCAAGGCGGCATGCACTGAGAAGCCCGCAGACCCCTGAAATTGAGACGGGCCGCAAACCTGGAGGTATGCGGCCCGGGGTTCCGACAGTCGGGTTTGCTGCCGCCTGTCAAGCTCATGCAGGGATGCATGATGGGGGTCTAACAACAGTCCGGGTTCCACCCGATCTGTTCGCCGTAGCAGCTGCACTGCAACGACGAACCAAAGGTACGCCTCCTGCGTTGTCTGCGTCAAGATGAAACATGACTGCGGGCAAGGGGTATGGCTGAATCGCCCGAACAGCCTCTGCGCAATGCCTTGAATTCATTGCGTTTTATGTCGCAATCGGGCACGCCAGCAGGGCGTCGATCAAGCCTTGCATGCGAGCCTGCGCCTGGGCATCCTGCAAGATGGCGCGGCCCCATTCGCGCTGAGTCTCGCCCGGCCACTTGTGGGTGGCGTCCAGCCCCATTTTTCCGCCCAGGCCCGACTGCGGCGAGGCGAAGTCCAGATAGTCGATCGGCGTGTTGTCCACCAGCAGCGTGTCGCGCACCGGGTCCATGCGGGTGGTGATGGCCCAGATCACGTCGTTCCAGTCGCGGATGTTCACATCGTCGTCGGTGACGATGATGAATTTGGTGTAGAGAAACTGCCGCAGAAAGCCCCAGATGCCGAACATCACCCGCTTGGCGTGACCGGCGTAGGCCTTGCGGATGGACACCACGGCGAGCCGGTAGCTGCAGCCCTCGGGCGGCAGATAGAAGTCCACGATCTCAGGGTATTGTTTCTGCAGGATGGGCACGAACACCTCGTTGAGCGCCACGCCCAGCACGGCGGGCTCGTCCGGCGGCTTGCCGGTGTAGGTGGAGTGGTAGATCGGCTGCTCGCGATGGGTGATGCGCTCGACCTCGAACACCGGAAACCAGTCTTGTTCGTTGTAATAGCCGGTGTGATCGCCGAACGGGCCTTCGAGCGCGTGGAGATAGCCGTTTTTCTCCATCAGCGGCACGCCGGTTTCGCTCTCACCCTTCCACCCGGCTGGAGCGGGCGGCAGATGGCCTTCGAGCACGATTTCCGCCGAGGCGGGAACCTGTAGATCGAGCCCCACGCAGCGAGCCACTTCGGTGCGCGCCCCGCGCAGCAGGCCTGCGAACTGGTATTCGCTCAAGGTGTCGGGTACGGGCGTGACCGCGCCCAGCGTGGTGGCCGGATCGGCGCCCAGCGCAACGGCCACAGGGAAGGGTTGCCCAGGATTAGCCAGGGCGAATTCCCTGAAATCGAGGGCGCCGCCCCGGTGGGCGAGCCAGCGCATGATGAGCTGGCGGCGGCCGATGCGCTGCTGGCGGTAGATGCCCAGATTTTGCCGCTTGCGGGGTTGCGGCACGTTTTGCGGGCCTCGCGTGATCACCAGTCCCCAAGTGAGCAGCGGCGCCACGTCGCCCGGCCAGCAGGTCTGCATCGGCAGGCGGTTCAGGTCGACGTCGCCGCCCTCCAGCACGACCTGCTGGCAGGCGGGGCGCGAAACGGTACTCGGGCGCATGTCCCACACCGCTTTGACCAGATGCATCAACTCGCCCGCATCTTTCAAGCCTTTCGGCGGTTCAGGCTCCTTCAGGCGGGCGAGCACTTCGCCGATGCGGCGCAGCTCGCTCACCTCTTGCGCCCCCATCCCCAGCGCCACGCGCTGCGGCGTGCCGAACAGATTGCCCAGAACCGGCATGGCGTAGCCCGTCGGCCTTTCAAACAACACCGCTGGCCCACCCCCGCGAAGCAGGGCGTCGCAGACCACCGTCATGTCGAGATGCGGCGATACGGGCTCGGCCGTGCGCCGCAGCAGGGAAAGAGTCTCCAGTTGGGAGAGGAAGTCGCGCAGATCCCGATATTTCATATAACCAATAGAAGTGAAAGATAAGACCTTGTGCGTTGACTGGGAATAACGAGGTTCCTAAAATTCGATCCGTGTTTGCCCTAAGTGCCTGAATTCAGGCGGGCAACACACTCGCCCCGAAGCACGCCTTGCCGCGAACGACACAAAGATCGAACGCTGCAATCGATGCAGGCCTTTCTCGAAGGCCGCATCTTAGGCTGCCGGGCTCCCTTGGTGAGCCTGTGCTGTCGGATCTGTGCCCTTGGGAACTGGCGCTGGCTGTCTTGCGACACCGCGGCAATTCCATTCAGACACAGGAGTGTTCCATGTTGAACGCCATGCAATCTTCCCTGCCGCGCGCACGTCGGCTGGCAGGTGGATTTTGGGAATTGACCCACCAAACTTTGATGATGGTGGGCTTGTTTGTGGTGGCCGGAGGTGCGTATCTGTACTTCCAGCCTCAAGCGATGACGACCCTGGACCGCGGCCTCACGCAGTGGGTCATGGCGCGCAAGACAGCGGCTGACGAACTTCAGGCGCTGGCGCAAAAGCCGGCCGATGCCCTGCTGCCCATGGTGCAGGCTGAGCCCGCGCCGGGCAATGGCTTGCCGGTGCTCACGCCGCAACAGCGCACGGTCTCCAACTGGCTGGCGCGGCGCTACAGCATTGCGCCCAATGCCATGGCGCAGCTCGTCAGCGCCGCTTGGACGGTCGGTCGCCAGCAAAAACTCGATCCTCTGCTCATTCTGGCGGTGATGGCGGTCGAGTCTTCGTTCAATCCTTATGCAGCCAGCGGCGTGGGCGCCACCGGCCTCATGCAAGTGATGGCCAATGTGCACCGCGACAAGTTCGCTCCCTTTGGCGGGCCGCAAGCCAGTATCGACCCGCTGGCCAATATGCGCGTGGGCGCGCTGGTGCTCAAGGATGCCATCCAGCGCGGCGGTTCGGTGCGCGCGGGCTTGCGCTACTACGTCGGCGCCACGAATGACGCGAGCGAGGGCGGTTATGCCGACAAAGTGCTGGCCGAACAGGCGCAGCTCGAACGTGTGGCTGGCGTAGCGCCCAAGCCGGTCGCAACGCCGATGACGGCCAGCACGGCGGGCCACATCGTCGCGCCGCATGCGGCGCCTGCCACGGCCAAATCGACGGTGGCCGCAGAGCCTGAGCAAAAACACGCCTCAATCACCTGACGCCACGCGACGCGTTAACATCTTCATCTGCACGACTGGCGATAGAAACTGGCAGCATCCGCGGTTTCGAGGTGGGACGAACCACCGGGGAGTGCTGGACTTTAAGCCGTTCGCCTGGGCCAGCGCCATCGCTGTCAATGATCTTCATCAGCCCAGGCTTGCGCACTTCCACATCTTGAAGGAAGCTGGCGCGGGCCGTTCAGACGGAAATTCGCCATGTTCGACCGCAGCATCACCATCGCCCAGACCGACCCCGAGCTCTGGGCCGCCATCCAGTCCGAGAACCAGCGCCAGCAAGACCACATCGAGCTGATCGCCTCGGAAAACTACACTTCGCCCGCCGTCATGCAGGCGCAGGGCTCGCAACTCACCAACAAGTACGCCGAGGGCTATCCCGGCAAGCGTTATTACGGCGGTTGCGAGTTCGTCGATATTGCCGAGCAACTGGCGATCGACCGCGTCAAGCAGCTCTTCGGGGCCGAGGCGGCCAATGTGCAGCCCAACTCAGGCTCGCAGGCTAATCAGGGCGTGTTCTTCGCCCTGCTGCAACCTGGCGACACGATCATGGGCATGAGCCTGGCCGAAGGCGGGCACCTGACCCACGGCATGCCGCTGAACATGAGCGGCAAGTGGTTCAAGGTCGTGAGCTACGGCCTGAACGCGCAGGAAGAGATCGATTACGACGCCATGGAGCGTCTGGCGCACGAGCACAAACCCAAGCTGATCATCGCCGGGGCTAGCGCCTACAGCCTGCGCATCGATTTCGAGCGTTTCGCCAAGGTGGCCAAGGCCGTGGGCGCCTACTTCATGGTGGACATGGCGCATTACGCCGGGCTGATCGCCGCTGGCGTCTATCCCAACCCCGTGCCCCACGCCGACGTGGTGACCACCACCACGCACAAGAGCCTGCGCGGACCGCGCGGCGGCGTGATTCTGATGAAAGAGCAGCATGCCAAGGCCATCAACAGCGCGATCTTCCCCGGCATTCAGGGCGGCCCGCTGATGCATGTGATCGCGGGCAAGGCGGTGGCGTTCAAGGAGGCGCTCGCACCTGACTTCAAGGTCTATCAGCAGCAGGTGTTGACCAATGCCCGCGTACTGGCCGAAACGCTGACGCGGCGCGGCCTGCGCATCGTCAGTGGACGCACCGAATCGCACGTCATGCTGGTGGATCTGCGTTCCAAGAGCATTACCGGCAAGGAAGCCGAGAAGGTGCTGGGCGAGGCGCATCTCACGGTCAACAAAAACGCCATCCCCAACGATCCCGAAAAGCCCTTTGTCACCTCGGGCATCCGCGTGGGCTCGCCAGCCATGACCACGCGCGGCTTCAAGGAGGCCGAGGCCGAGAAGACCGCCAACCTCATTGCCGACGTGCTCGACAACCCGCACGACGCGGCCACGCTGGAGCGGGTGCGCGCCGAGGTGAAGAAGCTGACCGACGCATTCCCGGTTTATTCCGCCTGATCGTCGGCTGTGCCCCTCAGGGCGGCGGCGGTGAGTGCCGAGAGGCGCTCGCGCTGTCGCCCTTTTTCATCGAAGTTTTCCGCGGCCAGCCAGCGCGTGAAAGCGGCGCGCAGTGCGGGCCATTCCCCGTCGATGATGCTGAACCAGGCGGTGTCGCGGTTGCGGCCTTTGACCACGGCGGCCTGGCGGAATACCCCCTCGAAGCTGAATCCGAGCCGCCGTGCCGCCTCACGCGAGGCGGCGTTGAGCGCATCGCATTTCCATTCCAGTCGGCGATAGCCCAGTGCAAAAGCCTGGTCCATCAGCAGGTACAGGGCTTCGGTCGCCGCGCGCTGACGTTGCAGCAAGGGCGAGAAGTAGAGGTGGCCGATCTCGATGCTGCCAGCCGCCGGGGTGATGCGCAAATAGCTGGCTAGCCCGGTGGCGCGGCCAGTGCCTGAATCGACGATGGCAAAGAACAGCGGATCCTGGCCCAGGCAAGTGGCCTGCATCCAGGCTTGGTAGTCGAATGCCGAGGCGAACGGACCGTAGGGCAGATAGTTCCAGCCGTCGCCGCGGGCATCCAGGGTTTGCGCGGCGTAGAGGTCGGCGGCGTGGCGCTGCGGGTCGGCGGGTTCCAACGTGCAGGTCGCGCCGATCAACGCGGTTCTCGCAGGTGGAGGAGGGGCGATAAATCCGGGGACGGGCTGGCCGAGCGCGGCGGTGGATTGCGGGTCGGTTGGCAGGGTGGCTTTTGGCGGCATGTGAGACGAGTCAGCCCAGGGTCATGAGTTGTGCGTTGCCGCCCGCCGCAGCGGTGTTGACGCTCAGGCTTTGTTCATGCACCAGGGCGGTGAGATCCATCATCGCACCGTCTGCAAGCTGGGCTGGGCGCAGGCTTTCGATGCGCAGAATCAGGCCGTCGCGCTGCGCCAGCTGGTCTTGCAAGCGGGCCAGGGCGTCGGCGTCGCCCTCAAACAAGACCACGCTCAGTTCGGGCAGGGTGTCGCGCTGGGTTGGAGGGCAGGAGCGCACATATGCCTTCACCGCGGGTGGCAGCGCGTCCAAAAAGGGGGTGAGCGGGCTGTCGGAGCTAGGCGCTTCGATGAGGGCGAGGTTGCCCGTGGCGAGCGTGGCGGCGATGTGATGCACCAGGCCCAGCACCGTTTGCGGTATGCACCACACGCCGCCACTGCGGGGCAGAAGCCGGTAGCGGTTGGATTCTCCCGTCGGCCCAGGCAGGGTGTAAACCGAGCTGATCGGGCTGTGGGCGAGATAGTGTTCGCACGCAGCCCGCTCGCGCGTCGTGTCCTCGTCATCCAGATTCATGGTGTGATTCTGCAGGGCGGCCAGCAGATCGCGCAGCGCGGCGAGGCTTGCAGGTTCTGGGGTGATCTTGCTGCACTCGGCGGCTGCGGCCGCGAGGTTGACGGGCAGCGCGCTGTTGGCCTGCGGCAGAGGCTGCACTAGCCGGTGCAGATAGAGCGGGCCGCCGGCCTTGGGGCCGGTGCCCGAACGGCTCATGCCGCCGAAGGGTTGCACGCCGACCACGGCGCCGATGAGATTGCGGTTGACGTACACATTGCCGGCGTGAATGCGCTCGCTCAGATAGGCAATGGTTTCGTCGATGCGACTGTGCACGCCGAAGGTCAGGCCGTAGCCGGTGGCGTTGATGGCGTCGAGCACCGCGCCGAGTTGCTCGCGCCGGTAGCGCAGCACATGCAGCACCGGGCCGAACACCTCGCGTTGCAGGCGGTCGATGGTGTCGATCTCGATCAGCGTGGGGCGAACAAAGGTGCCCAGCCCGCCGCTTTCATCGCGCCCCAGCCGGGTGACGCAAAGGCCAGCGGCCTGCATGCGGGCGATATGGGCTTCGAGGTTGTCGCGGGCCTCTGCATCGATGACGGGGCCGAGGTCGGTGTGCATGCGGTCGGGGTTGCCCAGGCTCCAGTCGTCCATCGCGTCTCGGATCATGCCGATCACCCGGTCGGCCACATCTTCCTGAATGCACAGCAGGCGCAGGGCCGAGCAGCGCTGACCGGCCGAATCGAAGGCCGAGGTCAGCACGTCGGCGACCAACTGCTCGGCCAGTGCGGACGAGTCGGCAATGAGCGCGTTCTGCCCGCCGGTCTCGGCGATCAGCACAATGCTGCGGCCCTGCGGGCTGAGGCGCTTCGACACGGTGCGCGAAATCAGTTGCGCCACTTCGGTGGAGCCGGTGAACATCACCCCGGCCACCGCCGGATGCGCCACCAGCGCCGCGCCCACCGTGCCGCCGTCTCCGGGAACGAGTTGCACCGCATCGGTCGGCACGCCGGCCGCGTGCAGCGCGTGCACTAAGGCTGCGGCGATGAGGGCGGTCTGTTCGGCGGGCTTGGCCAGCACCGCATTGCCTGCCGCCAGCGCGGCAGCCACCTGACCGCAGAAGATGGACAGCGGAAAATTCCAGGGACTGATGCACAGCACCACGCCCAGCGGACGATGGGTCGCGTTGTCAAACTGCGCCGCCGTCTGCGCGGCGTAGTAGCGCAGGAAGTCCACCGCTTCGCGCACCTCGCCGATGGCGTTGGGCAGGGTTTTTCCGGCTTCGCGCACGATCAGCCCGAGCAAGTTCTGCATCTGCTGTTCGAGCGCGTCAGCCGCGCGCTGCAAGCAGGCGGCGCGCTCGCCGGGCGGGGTGACTTGCCAGATCGGTGCGGCGCTCTGGGCGTGGCGCACGGCTTCGTCCACTTCGGTTCGGGTCGTTTGGCGTACCCAGCCCACCTGATCGCGCGGATCGGCGGGGTTGAGCACGGGCACCCAACCTTCGGCTGCGGCCTGCGCGTTATCGGCAGGCGGGGGTTGATTTGCGACGGTAGGCGACGCGTAGGCCTTGTGCTGCGCACTGCGCAGCAGCGCGGCGCTGAGCGAGGCCAGCTGTTGCTCGTTCGCCAGATTCAGCCCGGCAGAATTCAGACGCGCTTGCGCGCCCAGCCCGGAAAACAGTTGCCGCGGCAGGGGAATACGCGGATGCGGCGCGCCGAGCACGCCGGTCTCGACGGCAATCGCGCGGGCCTCGTCCACGGGGTCGGTCACCAGTTCGGACACGGGAACGGCGTCGTCGCCGATGCGGTTGACGAACGAGGTGTTGGCGCCGTTTTCAAGCAGGCGTCGCACCAGATAGGCCAGCAGGGTGTCGTGCGTTCCCACCGGGGCGTAGATGCGGCAGGGGCGGGCCAGCTTGCCCGCGCTGACCGGGCCGACGACCTGGTCGTACAGCGGCTCGCCCATGCCGTGCAGACACTGAAACTCGTATTGCCCCGCGTAGTAATTCTCCCCGGCCATCTGCATGATGGACGCCAGCGTCTGCGCGTTATGCGTGGCGAATTGCGGATAGACCGCGTCTGGCGCGGCCAGCAGTTTGCGCGCGCAGGCCAGGTAAGACACATCGGTATGCACCTTGCGGGTGTAGACCGGATAGCCGTCGAGCCCGTCGATCTGCGCTCGCTTGATCTCGCTATCCCAATACGCGCCCTTCACCAGCCGCACCATCAGCCGGTGCCCACTGCGCCGGGCGAGATCGACGAGATAGTCGATGACGAACGGACAGCGCTTCTGGTAAGCCTGCACCACGAAGCCGATACCGTTCCAGCCCTTGAGAGCCGGGTTGAAGCACAGGGCTTCGAGCAGGTCGAGCGAGAGCTCCAGCCGGTCGGCTTCTTCAGCGTCGATATTGATGCCCACGTCGTAGCGCCGCGCCAATTCGACCAGGGCGGTCAGGCGGGGCAGCAGTTCATCCATCACCCGCGCGTACTGAGCCCGGGTGTAGCGGGGATGCAGCGCGGAGAGCTTGACCGAAAGCCCTGGCCCCTCGAAGATGCCGCGGCCGTGCGAGGCCTTGCCGATGGCATGCAGCGCCTGTTCATAAGCGGTGAAGTAACGCTGCGCGTCGGCCTCGGTGATCGCCGCCTCGCCCAGCATGTCGTAGGAGTAGCGAAAGCCCTTTTTCTCCTGCGGACGGCTGTTGGCCAGCGCTTCCGCGATGGTCTGCCCGGTGACGAACTGCTCGCCCATCAACCGCATGGCGCGCTGCACGCCTTGGCGGATCAGCGGTTCGCCCCCCTTGCCGATGAGCCGCGACAGTGCGCTGGCCAGCCCTCTTTCACTGGCGGTTGCCGTCAGTCTGCCGGTCAACATCAGCCCCCAAACGGCCGCGTTGACGAATACCGACGGCGAGTGACCGAGATGCGCCTGCCAGTCGCCCCGACTGATCTTGTCGCGTATCAAGGCATCGCGGGTGGCGTTGTCGGGGATGCGCAGCAGCGCCTCGGCCAGACACATCAGCGCCACGCCTTCCTGGCTGGAGAGCGAAAACTCCTGCACCAAGGCCTCCACGCCGCCCATTTCGCGCCTCGCCCGCACGCCTTCGACCAGCCGCTCGGCCACTTGCCGGACGGCCGTGCGCTGGGTGGCGTCTGGAATCTGCGCCAGTTCGATCAGCATGGGCAGACATTCCGGCTCTGGCCGATGCCAGGCTGCGGTGATGGCTGCGCGCAGATCGGTCTGCGGCAGCACGTTCTGCGCCCAGTCGAGAAAGGGAGTGGGAAAGGGGGTGGAAAAGGGGGTGAAAAAGGTTGCACCTTCCGGCTCGTCGTGCGGGGTGCCGGGTTGCGACGGCTTTTCGGTCGAACTCAACGTGTCAAGAGAAAACTCGCCACGCTCGATGCGTTCCACCATGTTCAGCGTGGCCTGCTTGATCAGCCAGTGCGGTGTACGCCCCAGCCGATCTGCGGCGAGCCGCACCCGTTGGCGCATGGCTTCGTCCATTTTGATACCGGTGGTGGTTGCGCCCATTTTTGGTTCCCTCATCGTGATGGGGTTGCAATTATTGATCGCCGGTGCAACCAACGTATCAGGGATAACGCTTATTTCGATACCTTGAGGTGAGTCAACACGCCTTCTTGAGGAAGGCATGCAATGGTCAAGTTGACGCAACCTTAGGAGTCCTGCGATGCCATCCGCCTCTACCCTGCGCGATCTACAGACCCGCACCATTTTGTCGGCCCTGCAGCCCGAACAACTGGAACGACTGCTCTCCCATGCCACCGAAGAGCACATCGCGGCAGAGGGTGTGATCTTTCTGCAAGACAAAGAGGCCGACGCCTTCTACATCGTGCGCGAGGGCAAGGTGCAGATTCAGGTGCCGGCCATCAACGGCCCGGGCGTCGAGGTACAGGCGCTAGGCGAATGGGATGTGATCGGCTGGTCCTGGCTCATCCCCCCTTATCGCTGGGCGTTTGAAGCCAAGGCGCTCACGCCGGTCACGCTGCTGCGCTTCGATGGCAAGGCTATTCTGCAGGAATGCGAGAGCGACCCCGCCCTCGGTTATGCCCTGATGAAAATTTTCGCCGGACTCATGTCCGAGCGCCTGCGCGCCGCCCGGCTGCGGATGATGGAAAGCTGGGCGCCGCCTGGCTGGGCTTGATGAGGGTCAGGTCGGCTGGTGCGCCCGCCTTGAAAACACAAAAAATCTGGAATTGCGGCACCGGCTTTGGCCCCTCGCCAAGCAAAGCCGTTAAATTGTGAACTATTCGGCAGGCGAAAAAGCCTAGACGGTAAACAATCAAACAAGTTCCAGTATGTGGCGAGCCTGCTCGACAGCACCCTTCCATTTGCATTGACCCCTCGATTTCATGCCCCTGTCTCAATCTGATTTCACCGCGTCTTCCATTACGTTTCGAGGGTTTGGCCAGGCCATTGCCCAGCAAAACCTGCCGGCCTTCGGCCAGACCATGCAGGAGGTTTTCGCCGCCACTGAGAACGACAGCCTTTCGGGTCAGCAGATCGCAGAAATCATTCTGCGCGACCCAGCCTTGACCTCCAGCCTGTTGCGCGTCGCGAATTCTGCGGGCATGGGCTACGCCGGTCAAAACAAGGTGCTCACCGTCAGTCGAGCCGTGGTCGTCATGGGCCACAACGCCATTCGCTCGCTCTGTATTTCGGCCCTCGCAGTCGAGAGCATGCCGGAGAACGGCCCGTTTCGCGCTCGCCTTCTGGCCGCTTTGGGCACGGCCTTGCATGCGGCGGTGCAGGCCAAAGACCTCGGTTTGCGCAAGGGGTTACGGCGCGACGAGGCCGAGCGGCTGTTTCTTGAGGCGCTGATGGGGCGCATCGGAGAGCTGGCGTTTTGGTGCTATGGCGGCGAATTCGCGGAACGCGTGGATGAATTGCTTAAATCCGGAGTGAGTCCGGAGCTGGCTGAGCAATCGATATTGGGCATGTCGCTGCTGCAGTTCAGCCATGATCTGCTGCGCGCCTGGAATCTCGATGCGGTGATCAGAGACAGTGCGGAAGTCGCCGTTGCCGTGCAACTGGGTCGAGCCGCGCAGCTGGGCTGGGCGAACCCCGAGGCGCGTCAAGCCGTCCTGCATGTCGCGGCCCTGTTCCGGCAATCCGAGGCCCAGACGCTGAAACGACTGCAAAGCAATGCCGAACAAGCCAGTCAGCTGGCGGTAGTTCTCGGCGCAGGAGCCGCTACGAGGTGGATTCCGGCAACTCCGGCATCAACCGACGAAGAGTCCGCAGCCCAACCGACGGAGCCGCTCGAGATGCGGCCCGCCGAACCGACGGCCGACATGGCCCTGCAACTGCGCATGCTGACCGAGATGAACGCCGTTGCCGTCAGCCGCAAAGAATTGCCCATGCTGTTCGAGGCCTGTCTTGAAGGGCTGCATCGCGCTGTCGGCCTCGACCGTTGTGTGCTTTGTCTGATGACGCCCACCAGAGACCGTTTGCTCGCGCGTCTGGGGGCTGGCTCCGGTGTGGCCGATTTGCGCGCGCGCCTCCAACTGCCCTGGTCGGCCACGCTGGAAACCCAGCTTCAGGCGGGAAGCGTGCGCAGATTCTCGGCCGAGCAGCCGCCGCCCGATTTTTTGCTCCAGGCCACGGCTGTGCACGACTGTTTGATGGCCACGCTGACCGTGGATCAAAAAATCATCGGCCTGTTTTATGCCGATCAACAAACGACGCAGCGGCCTTTGACGGCTGAAATCTTCGACGGCTTCAGGCGATTTGTCACCCAGACGGAGCTCATCGTGCGCGGTTTGCCGCGCTGAAGCGCGCTCAAACTCTCTGCAGACGCAGCAGACTCAGACCGAACGCACAGAACACCGAGCCCGACACCCGCTGCGGCCAACCCGATGCGAACCAGATGCTCAACCGTTTGCGCGCCAGTACGGCCAGCCCCGCATAGGTGCTCAGCGCCAACAGCGAAATCGCCATGAACGTCAGCGTGAGCGCCAGATATTGTGGGCCGAGCGGGCGCGAAGCGGTGAGAAACTGGGGAAACAGGGCCGCGATGAACACGATCGCTTTCGGGTTGCTCAACGCCACCATCAAACCCTTGACGTACAACTTATGCGGTTTGTGCACAACGTCAGCAGTCTGAACCGTCTTCGCTTGCGCCCCATCGGGGCGCCGAGCCGCATGACGCCACTGCTGCACGCCCAGCCAGATCAGATAGGCGGCGCCTGCGAACTTCACCACGGTGAAAGCCAGTTCGGAGGTCTGGAGTATGGCGTTGAGCCCCAAGGCGCTGAGCGTCGCCAATACCAGCAACCCGGTGATATTGCCCAGCGAAGACAAAATGGCGTGCCTCCAACCGTGGTGCATAGCGTTATGGATGGACAGCATGACCGCAGGCCCCGGTGTGAACGAGGCGGCCAGCGCAAAGCTGATGAACAGCAGGTAGGTCGTCCAGCTTGGCATCGCGAGGGTGGAGCGTAATCGGCTGCGTGCGAGTGAAGATTGGTAGGCCGTGCTGGGCTCGAACCAGCGACCAAAGGATTATGAGTCCTCTGCTCTAACCAACTGAGCTAACGGCCCAACTTGTTGGATTGCGCGAGAACGTCTCGCGCAAAAGGCGACATCTTAGCGGGCGAAGGTGGGTGATGTGGGTAAGCGAGACACCCTCCATCACATCTGGAAAGAGCCGCGCGGCTACGCTTGCGTTTTGGTACTTTCCGCAGCCCATAAAACCCTCTGGAAATGCAGCATGAAAGGTCAATGCCAGGGCCATTCAATATCTGAACAAGGCGCTGAAGGGTTTGTGCCAGAACATGGGTTTGCAGAACGATCTGCAGACCGTGTGCGGCCTGCAAGATCGGCGCCAATTAGCGTTCACGGGCTAAGCTTGCATTGCGGCCCGACTGGGCCGCGCGTTGTTTTGAGGGATGCTCTGCATGTCGCAAACTGCTGTTTCTTCTCCCGCCACAGAGTCGGATGATGCTGTCGTCAGCCGGGCCGCATTTGTGCGCTTGTTCGCTGCGGTCATGCTGCCGATTTTTTTGGCCGCCGTCGATCAGACCTTGCTGGCGGCCGCCACACCGGCTATCGCGCGTGATCTGGGCGACTTTGCCGATAGCGCCTGGATCGCAGTGGGCTATTTGCTGGCCTCCACCATCATGGCGCCGCTGTATGGACGTCTCGGAGATCGCTATGGCCGCCGCGATGCGCTCATGGCGGCGCTGGGCCTGTTTGCGCTGGGTTCGCTGGCCTGTGCTGCAGCGCAGGGCATGTGGTGGTTGATTGGCGCGCGGCTGCTGCAGGGTCTGGGCGGTGGCGGTTTGATGGTGATGAGTCAGGCACTCATCGGCGAAGTGGTGCCGCCGCGCCAAAGGCCGCGCTTTCAGGCGTATTTCGGCGTGGTGTTCGTGCTGGCCAGCGTGACGGGGCCGGTTTTGGGCGGCTTGGTCGTCAGTCACTTTAGCTGGCGCTGGCTGTTCATCGGCAATCTGCCGTTGGCTGCGCTGGCGGTGTGGCGGGTGTCGCGCCTGCCGGCTAGCGCGCGCTATGCGCAACCGGGGCAGTCGCACGATGCCCTGGGCGTGTTGTTGTTCGCCGCCTCGGCTTCCACCCTGCTGTTGTGGCTCACCCTGGCGGGGCACCGCTTCGCCTGGGCTTCGCTGCCCAGCGCGCTCATGGCGGGGACGGCATTGGTGCTGGGCATAGTGCTGTTCTGGCGCGAGCGGCGGCATCCCCACCCGTTTCTTCCCCTTGAGTTGCTTCATCTGCCCGCCATCGGATGGACGGCTGCCACCATGGTGCTGTTTGCGGCGGGCTTGTTCGCTCTGGTGTTCTTTCTGCCGGTTTATCTGCAGGTGGGGCACGCCACCGGCGCGGCGCACGCGGGCCTGCTGCTGTTGCCGCTCACCGCCGGGCTGGTGCTCGGCTCCAACGCCACAGGCCGCGTGGTGGCGCGCACGGGCCGTCCCGATGTGCCGGCCCGCTGGGGGTTGAGCGTTGCGGCGATGGCGCTGGGCTTGCTGGGCGTGGCGCCTGCGGCGCCGTGGGTCATCGGTGCGCTGGGGGGTGCGGCGGGGNNGGTTGCGGCGGGGCTGGGATTCGGCACGGTGATGCCGACGGCGCAACTGGTGGTGCAGACGGTGGCGGGTCGCAGCCGCTTGGGCGCCGCGGCGGCCACGGTGTCTCTGGCGCGCTCCACCGGGGCGGCGGTGGGCACCGCGGTGTTTGGTTCGCTAGTGTTCGGCCTGACGTCGAGCGCCGACTTGCAGGCCGCTTTGCACACGGCAGACCCCGCCGCGGCTCAGTCGGTGATTCGCGCTTTCCATCTGGCGTTTTTCTGCGCTGGCGGGCTGACGCTGCTCGCCGCCTGGACCTCCACCCGGGTGCCGCGCGTGACGATTTGACGGCGCGCGCCCGGGTCGGTGGAAAATGTCATTTCCCTTCCCACTCGCAAGCTCCACCGCCATGCACAGCCTCGACTCGCTCAGCCGTTTTTCCATCCCCGGTCAACTTCGGTTCCATGCCCATCCAACCGGGCTGATTTTCGCTGAAATCGACCATGCCGCAGGCGTGGCCAGCCTCTGTCTGCAGGGCGCTCACCTCACCAGCTTTCGCCCCAAGTCGCAGCCGGAGCCGGTGGTGTGGGTGTCTGAAGCGGCGCGCTATCTGCCGGGCAAGTCCATTCGTGGCGGCGTGCCGGTGTGCTGGCCCTGGTTCGGGCCGCACGCCAGCGAGAGCAGTTTTCCGGCGCACGGCTTTGCCCGCACCGTGCCCTGGGCGGTGGTGGACAGCGGGGCATCGCAAGGCGCGACGCACCTCACGCTGCAACTGCAGCCCTCAGACGCCACCCGCGCGCAATGGCCGCATGACACGCCGGTTTCCCTGCGCATCCGCGTGTCGGAGGTGTTGGAGATGGACCTGATCACGCACAACGCCACCGCGCAACCGCTGCCGCTCAGCGAGGCGCTGCACACTTATTTCCAGGTCGGCGATATTGCCGAGGTGCAATTGCTGGGGCTCGATGGCTGCAGCTACCTCGACAAGACCGAGGCCTTCGCCCGCAAGCAGCAACAGGGCGCGGTGCGCTTCGCCGCCGAAACCGACCGGGTGTATGTGGACACATCAGCGGAGTGCGTCATCGTCGATCCGCTGCTGCAGCGGCGCATTCGCATTGCCAAGCAGGGATCGGCGTCCACCGTGGTCTGGACGCCGTGGGAGCAGAAAGCCGCCGCCATGGGCGACTTCACCGCGCAGGGCTGGCGCAACATGCTGTGCGTGGAGTCGGCCAACGCGGCAGACAACGCGCTTACCTTGCAGCCCGGCGAAACCCACACCCTGAGCGTGCGCTACAGCGCCGAAGCGCTGTGATCAGCTCGGGGTTTGCGCATCGGCGCGGATCCAGCGTGCGGCTTTCTCGGCGATCATCAGCGTCGGGCTGTTGATGTTGCCGCTGGGAATCCGGGGCATCACCCCGGCGTCGACCACGCGCAGCCCGGCCACCACGCCGCCGCGGCCATCGCGAAGGCGCAGCCGCGTATCCACCACCGCACCTGCGTCGTCGGCCCGGCCCATGGCCGTCGTTCCTGCCGGGTGGAAAATGGTGGTGGCGATGTCTCCAGCCAGGCGGGCGAGTTCGGCATCGGTCTGAAACTGCGGACCCGGCTTGAACTCTTCCGGCGCGTAGCGCGCCAGCGCCGGTTGCGCCACGATGCGGCGGGTCAGGCGCAGACTGTCAGCCGCCACCTGACGATCCTCGTCGGTGCTGAGATAGTGGGGCGCAATGGCTGGTGCATCGGTAAAGCGCGGGCTTTTGATCTGCACCGTTCCACGGCTGCCGGGGTTGAGATTGCAGACGCTGGCGGTGAAGGCGTCGAAGCTGTGCAGCGGTTCGCCGAAAGCGTCCAGGCTGAGCGGCTGCACGTGGTACTGAATGTTGGGGTGGTCGTATTGCGCGCTGCTGCGGGTGAACACGCCGAGCTGGCTGGGCGCCATGCTCATCGGTCCGGTACGCCTGAGGGCGTATTCCAGGCCGATCATCGCCTTGCCCCAGTTTGACGCCGCCCGCGTGTTGAGCGTGCGCGTGCCCTTAACCTTGAACACGGCGCGGATCTGCAGATGATCCTGCAGATTGGCGCCCACGCCCGGCAGATCGATCAGCGGGGTGATGCCGTGTTGCTGCAGCAGCGCCGCAGGCCCCACGCCCGAGAGCTGCAGGATTTGCGGCGAACCGATGGCGCCCGCGCTGACCAGCACCTCGCGGGTGGCGTGCGCCGTGATTTTTTCCTGGCCCGTCCACACCTCGACGCCAGTGCAGCGTTGGCTGCCGTCAGGCGCGGTGTCGAACAGCAGGCGAGTGACGTGGGCGCCATTCCAGAGTTCGAAGTTCGGGCGGCCATAGCAGGTCGGGCGCAAAAAGGCCTTGGCCGTGTTCCAGCGCCAGCCGCCCTTCTGGTTGACCTCGAAATAGCTCACGCCTTCGTTGCTGCCGCGGTTGAAGTCGTCGGTGGCGGGAATGCCGGCCTGTTGCGCCGCCTGCGCAAAGGCATCGAGGATGTCCCAGCGCAGACGTTGCTTTTCCACCCGCCATTCGCCGCCGTGGCCGTGCAGCGCGGCGAAGGACGGGTCGTTCGCGCGGTCGGCGCCGGCATCGCGGCGCCAGTGGTTTTCGTGGGCGATGAAGTCGGGCAGGCAGGCTTCCCAGCGCCAGGCCTCGTCGCCGGTCAGGGCGGCCCAGGCGTCGTAGTCGCGGGCCTGGCCGCGCATATAGATCATGCCGTTGATGCTGCTGCACCCGCCCAGCACTTTGCCGCGCGGGTAGCGCAGGGTGCGGCCGTTGAGCCCGGGATCGGCTTCGGTGTGGTAGAGCCAGTCGGTGCGCGGGTTGCCGATGCAGTACAGATAGCCCACCGGAATGTGAATCCAGGGGTAGTCGTCCTTGCGCCCGGCCTCGATCAGCAGCACGCGCTTGTCGGCATCGGCGCTCAGGCGGTTGGCCAGCAGGCTGCCCGCGGTGCCCGCGCCGATGATGATGTAGTCGAAGGGGGTGTCGGCCACGCTGCGCTTACTTGGACGTGGGCATGACGAACTCGGCGCCCTTGGGCGTGCTTTCCGGCCAGCGCTGCATGATGCTCTTCTGCTTGGTGTAGAAGCGCACGCCTTCTTCGCCATAGGCATGCATGTCGCCAAACAGGCTGGCTTTCCAGCCGCCGAAGCCATGCCAGGCCATCGGTACGGGAATGGGCACGTTAATACCCACCATGCCGGCCTGCACCCGGCGGCCGAATTCGCGCGCCACATGGCCGTCGCGGGTGAAGCAGGCCACGCCGTTGCCGTAGGCATGCGCGTTCACGAGCTCGAGCGCCGAGGCGAAGTCGGGCACGCGCACGCAGGAGAGCACCGGGCCGAAGATTTCTTCCTGATAGATGCGCATGTCGGGGGTGACCTGATCGAACATCGTGCCGCCGATCCAGAAACCTTTTTCATGTCCGGGCACTGCAAGACCGCGACCGTCCACCAGCAGCTTCGCGCCTTGCTGCACGCCGGAGTCGATCAGGCCGGTGATGCGCTCGCGCGCCGCCTCGGTGACGATGGGGCCCATTTCGGCATCGAGCTCCATGCCGTTCTTCACCTTCAGCGCCTGCGTGCGCTCGACCAGCCGGGGCAGAATTTTTTCGGCCACATCGCCCACCAGCACGCCTACCGAGATGGCCATGCAGCGTTCGCCCGCCGAGCCGAAGGCGCTGCCGATGAGCGCGTCCACGACTTGATCGAGGTCGGCGTCGGGCATCACCACCATGTGGTTCTTGGCACCGCCCAGCGCCTGCACGCGCTTGCCCTGGCGTGCGGCCTCTTGCGCAATGTGATGCGCCACCGGGGTCGAGCCGACAAAGCTGATGGCCTTGACGTCCGGGTTCGCCAGCAGGGCGTCGACCGCCACCTTGTCGCCCTGCACGACGTTGAACACGCCGTCGGGCAGGCCGGCTAGTTTGAGCAATTCGGCCATGAGCAGGCTGGGAGACGGATCGAGCGGGCTGGGCTTGAGCACGAAGGAATTGCCCGCCGCGATGGCCACCGGGAACATCCACATCGGCACCATGCAGGGGAAGTTGAACGGGGTGACGCCGGCCACCACGCCCAGCGGCTGGCGCATCGTCCAGTTGTCGATGCCGGTGGACACCTGCTCGGTGTAGTCGCCCTTGAGCAGTTGCGGAATGCCGCAGGCGAACTCCACGATTTCGATACCGCGCGTGACCTCTCCCTGCGCGTCGGTGAACACCTTGCCGTGCTCGGCAGTGATCATGGCGGCCAGGGTGTCGCGGTGCTGGTTGAGCAGATCGAGAAACTTGAACATCACCCGGGCGCGGCGCACAGGCGGCATATCGGCCCATTTCGGAAACGCGGCGTGTGCGGCGGCGACGGCGGCATCCACCTGCGCCGCATCGGCCAGCTCAACCTGGCGCGATACCGCACCCGTGGCCGGGTTGAATATGGCCTGCTTGCGCGCGCCTTCGACCGAGACGATGCGGCCAGCGATGAAATGCGCCGCATCGGCGGCGCCAGTGAACGGGTGAGGTGCGCCCATGAGCGAGTCTCCTGTGAACGGAAGAATGTGGAATGGCGACAAGTCTATGAGCCGCCTGCGCGTTTGCATAGCGATCTAAACTGACAACATTGTTTAGAAAAACGAACAAATAGACCGGAGGAGATCGCCATGTCCACCATTTCGCCCCCGCGTGACGACTTGCTCTGGCAGCAAGTGCACTGGCTGGGCGCCATTGCCGCTCAGGGCAGCCTGACGGCTGCCGCACAGCGACTCGGGGTCTCCAAGGCGGCGGTGAGTCAGCAGCTTGCCGCACTGGAGCGCCGTATCGGCGTGCCGCTGGTGCGCCGAACCACGCGCACCCTGCGGCTGACTGAGGCCGGGCAGCGACTGGTGGACGAGACGGCGCCCGCATTCGCCCACATCGTGCGCAGCGTGGGGGCGGTGCACGATCTGGCGGAAACGCCGCGAGGTCTGGTGCGCGTGACCGCACCCGTTGCCTTGGGACGCCAGCATGTGGCGCCGCACTTGTTGAGCTTTCTGCGCAAGTATTCCGATATTCAGGTGGAGCTGGAGTTGTCAGACCGGCTGAGCAATCTGCCGCAGGAAGGCTTCGATCTGGCCGTGCGCCATGTAGCCGCGCCGCCCGAAAACCATGTGGCCTGGAAACTGTGCGACACGCGCTCGCTGCTGGTGGCCAGTGCCGCGTATCTGCGTCGGCATGGCCAGCCGCAACATCCTGCAGAACTCGCGCAGCACGCCTGTCTGACCTATTTGCGGCCCGGAGCGGCGGTGTGGATGTTCGAGCAGCCAGACGCCAAGGACGCGGAGCCCCAGCGTGTGCGCGTCACCGTACAGGGGCCGCTGCGCGCCAACACCAGCGAAGTGCTGCGCGAGGCGGCACGCGCCGGCCTGGGCATCGCCCTGGCGCCCGACTTCAGCCTCGACTTGGGCGGGCGCTCATCCACGCTGCGTGCGGTATTGCCTCAATGGCGGGCCGTGGGGTTTTTCGGGCAGGCGATCTACGCGATCCGCCCCTGGAGTCCCAATACGCCCCGCGCCATTCAACTGCTGGTCGAGCACTTGCGGCAGGCGTTGGCAACGGGGTTTTGACTGTCGGGGTTCTCAGCCGTGGGGGTGCAGGTCGCCGCAGACCGGACAGTGCGGGTTGCGCGGCAGGTTGATGGTCTGGAAATCAGTGTCCAGTGCATCGATCAACAACAGCTTGCCGCGCAAGGTTTTGCCGGTTTGACTGAGGATTTTCAGCGCTTCAACGGCCTGCAGACTGCCGACCAGACCGACCAAAGGGGCGAGCACGCCCATGGTGGCGCACTGCACTTCTTCCACCGGCGCATCTGGCGGAAACAGGCAGGCATAACAGGGCCCGCGCCCACCCTGCGCATCGCGGCGGGTGTCGAACACGCTGACCTGGCCCGCAAAGCGGATAGCCGCACCGCTGACCAGAGGCACGCTGCGCGCGACGCAGGCGCGGTTCAGCGCCTGACGGGTGGCGAAGTTGTCGCTGCAATCCAGGGCAACGTCTGCGGCCGAGACGAGGTCGTCGAGCAGGGCTGCGTCGGCGCGGCGGGCGATTACATCGACCTCGATAGGCGGGTTGATCTGTCGCATCGCCTCGCGCGCGGAATCGACCTTGCGCTGTCCGATTCGCGCCTCGGTATGGGCGATCTGCCGTTGCAGGTTGGTCAGGTCGACCGTATCGTCGTCCACCAGGGTGATGCGGCCGACCCCCGCACTGGCCAGGTAGAGCGCTGCGGGCGAACCCAGACCGCCGGCGCCGAGAATGAGGGCGCGGCCCGCGCAGATGCGCTCCTGGCCTTCGATGCCGATTTCGTCAAGCAGGATGTGCCGTGAATAACGCAGCAGTTGGCGATCGTCGAGAGACATGCCGGGTGCCATCGCCCTCTCGGACGATGGCTCGTTCTTACTTGCTCTTGGTGGCGCCGCTGGCGTCCGCCTTCGGGCCGCTGGCTGCAGCCGACGTGGCTGGGGTTTTCGCCTTGGCCGTGCTGGCCGGCTGCTTGGCCGTGATGACCGGCTTGCCTTCCAGATAATTCATCGCCTGCGTCACCTGCCAGTCTTCCTTGCTGCCGTACTCGGGCAATTTCGGCAACTTGTTCGGGTCTTTCTGGAGTTCGGCTTCGAGCAGGCGCCGGGCTTCTTCCTGCTTGCGCACATCTTCTTCGACCCGCTTGGAGTCGGCCGACTCGTTGCCGGTGCCGATCTGGTTCTTGTAGTCGATCTCGCGCATGCGCAGCGCGGCGTAGGGGTCGCCGCTCTCCAACGGGTCAACCTCGTAATTCGGGGTGATGCCCTTGCCCTGGATCGACTGGCCGTTGGGGGTGTAGTAGCGCGCCGTGGTGAGCTTGAGCGCTGTATCGGGCCCGAGCGGCAGCACGGTCTGCACCGAGCCTTTGCCGAAGGACAGCGTGCCCATGACCACCGCACGCTTGTAGTCTTGCAAGGCGCCGGTCACGATTTCGGAGGCCGATGCCGATCCGCCGTTGATGAGCACTACCAGCTTCACCGTTTTCACGCCCGCGGGCAGGGTGTCGAGCGGGTTGTCGCCCGGGCGGCTCATGTAGTCACTCGGGGTGTTGCGGTAGGTGGAGTTGGCCTCAGGCATCTGCCCCTTGGTGCTGACGATCACGGCGTCGTTCGGCAGGAACACCGAAGCCACGCCCACGGCGCTTTCGAGCAGACCGCCCGGATCGTTGCGCAGATCGAGGATCAGGCCCTTCATGTTCGGGTCTTCCTTGTACAGCGCGTCGATTTTTTTGACGAAGCTGCTCAGCGTGTCCGCCTGGAACTGGGTGATACGAATCCAGCCATAGCCCGGGGCGATCATCTTGCCCTTGACGCTCTGCACCTGTATCAGCTCGCGGGTCACGGTGAAGGTGAGGGTGCGGTTTTCCGACTTGCGCAGCACGGTGAGGGTGACCTTGGTGCCCGGCTTGCCGCGCATGAGCTTGACCGCGTCGCTCAGGCTCAGACCCTTGACGGCGGTATTGTCGATGCGGGTAATCAGGTCGCCCGCATGAATGCCAGCCCGGGCAGCAGGCGAGCCCTCGATGGGCGAAACCACTTTCACCAATCCATCTTCGGCGGCGATTTCGATGCCCACGCCGACGAATTTGCCGCTGGTGCTTTCCTTGAAGTCCTTGAAGTTCTTCTTGTCCAGATATTCCGAGTGCGGATCGAGGTTGTTCACCATGCCGTTGATGGCGTTTTCGATCAGTTTCTTGCCATCGACCGGCTCAAAGAAGTCGGCCTTGATCAGTCCGTACACCGCGGCGAACTGCTGCAGTTCTTCCAGCGGTAGCGGCGAAACGGTGTTGCGCGCCAGCGCCTGGACTTGCAGGGTCGCCATGATGCCGGTGATGGCACCAACGACAACCCAGGCTGCGACTCGAAATTTACTGGCCATGGTGGATCAAACGGAGTGTCTGCTAAAGGAGCGGGCAGTATAGGGGTAGCGCTATTTTTGTGACGCGAGCACTGCACATCCCGCAGGGCGTCTGCGGAATAACGTCAACAGATACTGATTAGACACAAGGCACGCGGGCCTATCTCAGACCTTGCCTCAGACCTTGCCGCCCGCAGCGTTGAGGTAATAGCGCTGCAGCGGCTTGAGATCGGCGTCGAGCTCGTACACCAGCGGAATGCCGTTGGGGATGTTCAGCCCGGTGATGTCTTCGTCCGAGATGTTTTCCAGGTACTTCATGATGGCGCGCATGGAGTTGCCGTGCGACACCACCAGCGTGCGCTTGCCCGCCTTGATGGCCGGAGCCAGCGACTCGTGCCAGAACGGCAGAACCCGCGCGATGGTGTCTTTCAGGCACTCGGTCAGCGGCAGCTCTTCGGGTTTGAGGCGGGCATAGCGCGGATCGGCGGCCAGTTCCAGACGATGGGTTTCGTCGAGCGGCGGGGGCGGGGTGTCGTAGCTGCGGCGCCAGATGTGCACCTGTTCGTCGCCGTACTTGGCGGCGGTTTCCGCCTTGTTCAAACCTTGCAGCGCGCCGTAGTGGCGCTCGTTGAGCCGCCAAGTGTGCACCACGGGCAGCCACATGGCGTCGAGCTCGTCGAGCGTGAGCCACAGGGTGCGCACGGCGCGCTTGAGCACCGAGGTATAGGTCAGGTCGAAGCTGTAACCCAGTTCCTTGAGCAGGCGCCCGGCGGCGCGGGCTTCGCGGATGCCTTGCTCGGTCAGATCGACATCGGTCCAGCCGGTAAAGCGGTTTTGCTGATTCCAGGTGGATTCACCGTGGCGCAGCATGACGAGTTTGTACATGGGAGGTCTCGAAGTGCGAAGGAGTGAAACAATGCGGAGCACAGGACAATAGTAGTCCAGCTGCAGAATGTCGCTGCACTGCAGCAATCGGTGCCCTACGCACGCCATGCGGCAGATGGAACAAAACCATACATCAGCGCAAGCAGATTTGATTTTTTAGAATTTCACCTTCTCAAGGAGAAAACTGAAGTGCAGTTCCTCATCGAAAACTGGGCGCTCGTGCTCATTGCCCTGACTTCCGGCGGCATGCTGCTGTGGAGTTCCTACGGCGGCGCGTCCGGGTCGGATGGCGTCAGTGCGGCTCAGGCCGTGCTCAAGGTCAACCGCGAAAAGGGCGTGATCATTGACGTCTGCGAGCCCAATGAATTTCAGGCCGGCCATGCCGTGGGCAGCAAGAGCATTCCGCTGGGCCAGCTCGACAAGCGCTTGAGTGATCTCCCCAAAGACAAAAACACGCCGGTGCTGATCATGTGCGCATCGGGCATGCGGGCCAAGCGCGCCGCGGCCCAACTTCGCAAGCAGGGTTTTGTGAACGCTGCGGCGGTGTCGGGCGGGATGCGCTCTTGGCGCGAAGCCGGGCTGCCGGTTGAAAAAGGATGACTTTCGTATGAACAAGGTTCGCATGTACACCTCTGCCGTCTGTCCCTATTGCATTCGCGCCAAGGCGCTGTTGCAAAAACGCGGCGTGGTGGACATTGAAGAAATCCGCATCGATCTCGATCCGGGTCAGCGCCAGCACATGATGGCGTCCACCGGACGCCGCACCGTGCCGCAGGTTTTCATAGGCGACATCCATGTGGGCGGCTGCGACGATCTCTACGCCCTCGACGCCCGGGGCGGCCTGATGCCCCTGCTGCGCGACGCCGCCTGAAGCCCGCTCGGCTCATCCAGCAGCCCGGCTTGCCAATGGGTCTGGCGGGGCTGTCATGAGGCAGGCCTAGAATCAGCCACAAGCAATCGACGCCCGCATTCTGCGGGCTTTTTTCCATGGAGAATTTTTGATGAGCGCCACCCCCGAGAACACGCAGTCTGCCGATCCGGTTTTCATGCTTCAGCGTTGCTATCTGAAAGACCTGTCGCTGGAGCAGCCCAATTCGCCGCAAATCCTGCTGGAGCAGCAGCAGCCCAATGTGGACGTGCAAATGAGCGTGGAAGCGCAGCCCGTGGTCGAGGGGCTGTTCGAAATTACCGTGGCGGCGACCATTACAGCCCGCATGCAAGACCGCGTGCTGTTTCTGGTGGAAGGCAAGCAGGCCGGTATTTTCGAACTACGCAACATTCCGCAGGAACATGCCGACATGCTGCTGGGCATTGCCTGTCCGCAGACCGTCTATCCGTATCTGCGCGCCAATCTGGCCGACGCCATCACCCGCGCGGGCTTTCCGCCGGTGCATCTGGCCGAAATCAACTTCCAGGCCATGTACGAGCAGCAACAGGCGCAACAGCAGGCCGCCAATGACGCACCTTCCATCATCACCCCCGACCGCCTGAACTGATTTGTTCTGATCGTTTTAACGGCTGATGTCGTCACAACCGCCTCGCTCGCTGACTGTGCTCGGCGCCGGTGCCTGGGGCACGGGCATCGCCTGTCAGATCGCGGCGCATCAGGCCGTCTTGCTCTGGGGCCGCGACACGGCGCAGATGCAGCGCTTGCAGGCGGAGCGGGTCAATGCCGCCTATCTGCCGGATGTGCCCTTGCCGCCGACTTTGACCGTTACGGCCGACCTCGACGCGGCGCTGCGCCACGCGGCCGGCCCCCATGGTCTGCTGTTGCTGGCGGTGCCGGTCTCCGGCCTGCGGGCTGCCGCGCAGGCGGTGCGGATTTTCAACGCCGACAAGCCGCAGGGCGCGCGCGTGCAGCAACTGGTCTGGCTGTGCAAGGGCTTCGAGCAGGGCAGCGGGCTGCTGCCGCATGCGGTGATCGACGCCGTGTTCGCTGGCATGGATGGGCCTCCGGCGACCGGTGCGCTCTCCGGCCCGAGTTTTGCGCTGGAGGTCGCTCGCGGTCTGCCCGTGGCGCTCACTCTGGCTAGCACCGACGCCGCTCTGCGTCAGTCGGCCGTGGCGGCCCTGCATCACGGAGCGATGCGCATCTACGCCACGCCCGATGTCGTGGGCGTGGAGGTGGGCGGCGCGGTGAAGAATGTGCTGGCCATCGCTACCGGGGTGAGTGACGGCATGGGCCTGGGCAACAACGCGCGCGCGGCGCTCATCACCCGTGGGCTGGCCGAGCTTTCGCGGCTGGGCGTGGCGCTGGGCGGGCAGGTCGATACTTTCATGGGCCTGAGCGGTCTGGGCGATCTGGTGCTCACCGCCACCGGCGATCTGTCGCGCAACCGCCGCGTCGGCCTGGCGCTGGCGCAGGGGCAGCGGCTCGACCATATTGTGGCCACGCTGGGTCATGTGGCCGAGGGCGTGCATACCGCGCAGACGGCCTTGCAACTCGCCCGCGCGCACCGCGTGTCCATGCCGATCACCGAAGCGGTGAGCCGTTTGCTCGACGGCAAACTCACGCCGCAGGCCGCGCTCAGTGGTCTGCTCCAGCGTCAGCCGCGCGGAGAATGAGTCTCTCTTCATCCCTGTGGATTTCGCATGATTCAGCTTCTCGTCGGCCTGGGCAATCCCGGGCCTGAACACGCCCTCGATCGCCACAACGCCGGCTTCTGGCTGGTCGATCAGATCGCCACCGCCGCGGGCGCCAGCCTCAAGCCCGAGCGCGGTTTTTTCGGCGATGTCGCCCGGGTGCGTCTGCAGGGGCATGAGCTTTGGCTGCTCGAGCCCAGCACCTATATGAACCGATCCGGCCAGTCCGTCGGCGCGTTCGCCCGCTTCTACAAAATCGCGCCGGAGAACATTCTGGTGGCGCATGACGAACTCGATCTGCCGCCGGGTCAGGCCAAGCTCAAACTGGGCGGCGGTCACGCCGGGCACAACGGCCTGCGCGATCTCATCGCTCATCTGGGCACGCCCAACTTCTGGCGTCTGCGCCTGGGCATCGGCCATCCGGGCGACCGCGGCGCGGTGATCGGCTTCGTGCTGGGCAAGCCGCCGCAATCCGATCTGAAGCTGATCGAGCAGGCCATGGAGCAATCGCGGGCGGTTCTGCCGCAACTGCTCAAAGGCGAGTTCGAAGCGGCGATGATGCAGCTTCATCGCAGCAACCGCAGCGACGGCGGCAAGCCGGCCGCCGCGGCCCAGCCGGGGAAGGGCTGAAGCCATGTGCAATCTGGTGCGGTTCGGCGTGGGCATGTTGATGGCGGTGGGCGCCGTATCCGTCGGGGCCCAAACCGCCGAACCTTCAGCCGAAAGCCCCACCGCACCCGTCTGGCGTTGCGGCAACACCTACTCGCACCAGCCTTGCGCATCGGGCCAGACCGTGCCTACTCAGGACGCCCGCACCCCCGAACAACGCGAACAAGCCCAAGTGCAACAGCAGCGGCTGAATGCGCTGCTCGATGCCCGCGACCAGGAACGCGCGGCGCAGGCGGCGCAAGAGCAGCAGAGAGCGGCAGCGGTCTATCGCGAGCAAAAACGCCTACTGGCCTTGCAGCAGCGCGAGGCAAAAAAAGCGAAAAGGGCGGCTGAGAAAGCGCACGCAGCGCGCTACAAACACCGCCTTCAACAAACTCGGGAACGCCGCGTAGTCATTCCGCCGAGCTCCGACGCCGCGCCCTGACGCAGCAACGGCTCTTTCAGGAAACGGGCGCTTTCGCCGCGGTCAGCCGACGATACTTTTCCATCAACTGATCTTTGCTTTCCACCCGATCGGGGCGCACCGGAATGCAGTTCACCGGGCAGATCTGCACGCATTGCGGCGTGTCGAAATGCCCTACGCACTCGGTGCAGCGGTCGGGGTTGATTTCATAAATTTCCGGGCCCATGAAAATCGCCTCGTTCGGGCATTCGGGCTCGCACACATCGCAGTTGATGCAGTCGTCGGTGATCCACAGGGCCATGATGATCTTCAGGTCGGGGCGGTGCGCCGCTGGGCCACCTTGGCCTGCAGCCGCTCCATCACCAAGGGAACCACGAATTTGCTCACGTCGCCTCCGAGCATGGCGATTTCCCGCACGAACGTCCCGGAAATGAACTGGTACTGATCGGCCGGGGTGAGAAACAGGGTTTCGACGTCGGGCATGAGTTGGCGGTTCATGCCGGCCATCTGGAATTCGTACTCGAAGTCGCTGACCGCACGCAGCCCGCGCACCACCACCTGGGCGCCGCGCGCCACGACGAAATCGCGCAACAGTCCGGTGAAGCCGCTGACTTCGACGTTGGGATAGGGCGAGAGCACCTCGCGTGCGATGTCCAGCCGCTCTTCCAGGGTGAACATGGCGTTCTTGTGGTGACCGGCGGCGATGGCGACCAACAACCTGTCGCACAACTTGCTGGCGCGACGCACCAGGTCTTCATGGCCGCGCGTGAGCGGGTCGAAGGTGCCGGGGTAGATGGCGAGCAGCATGGCAACGGGTTGTAAGCGTGGAAAGGACGTGCAGTTTAGGGGTTTTGCGGCGCCAGCGCGTCGACAGTGTTGCGCCGCAGCAAAGCAAAGTGCACCTGACCGGCCCGACCCCGTCGCCAGACAGCCCAGCCCTCGGTTTCCAGCGTATCGAAGAGCTCGGCCCTATCGGTCTCCACATAAACCAGACCTTGTGATGCGACCAGCGGCTGCACCGCCTGCAGCGCGGCGAGTTGTTGCGCACTGACATAGGGCGGGTCGATGAACACGATGTCGAAGCGTTCGCCGGCACGCGCCAGGCTGTGCGCGCAGGAGAGCGCATCGGCGCCTCGCACCTGCACCTGTGTCGCGCCGAGACGCTGCGCGGCGGCGGCAATCGCGACCACGCAGCGAGGATGCTGTTCGATCAGCAACACCGAGGCCGCGCCGCGCGAGGCCGCTTCCAGCCCGAGGGCGCCGCTGCCGGCGTAGAGATCGAGCACGCGCAGACCGGCCAGCGTCTGGCCGAGCCAGTTGAACACGGTCTCGCGCACCCGGTCTGGCGTGGGGCGCAGTCCCGGCAGATCGGGCACGGCGAGCTTGCTGCGTTTCCACAGCCCGCCAATGATGCGGACTTCGCCGCTGTGCGCGCGGCGGGGGCGGACGGAAGGGTTTGGGGCGCGATGGCCTGGAGACTGGGTATTCATGGGCAGGTAAATTGTAGGAGTCTGTCGTGCATCATCTTGTCCTCTTTTCTTCGATCGGTTGTCCATGTTCCGCTTTTTCAAACGCAAATCCGCTCCCGAAACCGCCGTGCCCGAGGCGACGGCCGAGGTTGCGCCTGAGGCGATCACCGCGCTTGCCGCACTGCAACTGGACGCGCCCGCTGAAGCCGCACAGGCCGTGGACCCCGCCGTTGCGACGAGGTCTGAGCCCGAGACATCGCAGGCTGTCGTGCTCGTCGCCGAAGAGCAGCCGACTTCCGGCTGGTTCAGCCGCCTGCGCTCTGGCCTGCGAAAGACCGGCTCGGGCATCAGCGGCCTGTTCGGCGGCAGCAAGATCGACGAAGCGCTGTACGAAGAACTCGAATCGGCCCTCATCATGGCCGACGCCGGCATGCCCGCCACCACCGCGCTGCTGGCTGATCTGCGTCGGCGCGTGAAATCGGCCCGCGCCGAAACCCCCGCCCAAGTTCGCGGCCTGCTCGCCGACGCGCTGGCCGATTTGCTCAGTCCCCTGCAAAAGCCGCTCGACATCGGTCGCCAGAACCCCACCGTGCTGATGATGGTGGGCGTGAACGGCGCGGGCAAAACCACCACCATCGGCAAGCTCACCCAGCACCTGCTACGCGCCGATGAAAAAGTGCTCCTGGCTGCGGGCGACACCTTCCGCGCGGCGGCGCGCGAGCAACTCGTCGCCTGGGGGCAGCGCAATCAGGTGCAAGTCATCTCGCAAGACGGCGGCGACCCGGCCGCCGTTGCCTTCGACGCCGTGAGCGCAGGCAAGGCGCGCGAGATGGACGTGGTGATCGTCGATACCGCCGGGCGCCTGCCCACCCAGCTTCACCTCATGGAGGAGCTGAAAAAAGTCAAACGCGTGACGGCCAAGGCCATGGACGGCGCGCCGCACGAAATCCTGCTGGTGATCGACGCCAACAACGGCCAGAACGCCCTGGCGCAGGTTCGCGCCTTCGACGATGCGCTGGGCCTCACCGGCCTGGTCATCACCAAGCTCGACGGCAGCGCCAAGGGCGGAGTGATCGCGGCCATCGCCCGCGAGCGGCCGGTGCCGGTGTATTTCATCGGCGTGGGAGAAAGCCTGGACGATCTGCAGACCTTCGACGCGAAGGCGTTCGCACGGGCGCTGGTGGGGGAGTGAGCGGAGTTCGGCGGGTTACGAACTGGACTTTTTCATCGCATCTGCCAATTCGCCATCCCCGCGCTGGTGCAAGGCATCGATAGCGCCTTCGCGATCGCGCAATTCCCGGTTTTGGCTGAGTTTGGCTTTGCCCTCCAGCCGCGACACCGTGATTTCGATGCCGACGATGGCTTGCACCATGGCGTCGATATAGTCGGGCGCGGAGTCGCTCATTTTCCAGGGCTTCGGCTCCTGCGCTTCGTGTGTGCGGGTGAGGCGCGCGACCACGCCACGAACGAATTTTTCATCGTCGTGGACGGTCAGATGACCGTGGGCATGAACGACTTCATAGTTCCAGGTGGGAACCTGGCGGTGGGTCTCATGTTTGCTCGGGTACCAGCTCGGCGAGATATAGCCCTCGGCGCCGCGGAAGATGACCATCACCTCGGCGCCGTTCCTGCACTGCTGCCACACGGGATTGGCGCGGGCCACGTGACCGATGAGCGTGCCCAGCAAACCCTGCGCCGGATCGAACTCGAAGGGAAGGTGGTTGGCATCGAGCCCGCCGCCGGTTTGCGTGACCAGAATGCCCAGAGGATGTGCGCGAAGGATGCGGTGCAATTCGCCCGGCTGAGTGATGGCGAAGTGGGAAGGGACGTACATGGCGGCAAGTGGCAGCAGTGGGCGGGAAACGCGACTATCGCTCAAAACTTGCGCAATCGGCGCCCGGCTTCAAAAAAGTGCACATCGGCGGCGGTGCAATGCGGCGCGGGGAATCACCCCCAGCCCAGTATTGCAGTGAGCGCTGCACCGCCGACCACCACCGCCCACGGCGCAACCTTCCAGACTTGCAGCAGCAACAGCGCGGCCAGCGCCAGGGCGAAGTCGCGCGGGGTGTGGATGGCGGCCGTCCAGACCGGGTCGTAGAACGCGGCCAGCAACAAGCCGACGACGGCGGCGTTGATGCCCATCAGGGCGCTGCGCATGGCGGGGTGATGGCGCAGGCCGTTCCACAGCGGCAAGGCCCCGGCCACGAGCAGAAAGCTGGGCAGGAAAATACCCAGCAACGCCACGCCCGCGCCCAGCCAGCCACCCGGCCCCTGCGCCGAAGCAGCGCCCAGAAACGCGGCGAAGGTGAACAGCGGCCCCGGCACGGCTTGCGCCGCGCCGTAGCCTGCGAGGAAGGTGGAGTTGTCCATGCCTGCCGGAACGACCTGGGCCTGCAGCAGCGGCAGCACCACATGGCCGCCGCCAAACACCAGCGCGCCGGATTGATAGAAGCTGGAAAACAGCGCCAGCGCGGATTGATGCAAGCTGGCCGCGAGCAGCGGCAAGCCGACCAGCAGCGCGCCGAACGCCGCGAGCAGCACCACGGCGCTGCGATGACGCAGCGGCACATGCAGCGGCGCATGCACTGCGTCCACCGGGGGGCGCAGCAGCCAGCGCCCGACCACCGCGCCGAGAAGAATGACGGCGAGTTGGCCGCTGACGCCGGGCATCAGCGCGGCCAGCACCGCAGCCGCCACCGCCAGACTGGCGCGCTCCCGATCCGGGCACAGGCTGCGGCCCATGCCCCACAGCGCCTGCGCCACCACGGCGACGGCGACCAGTTTGAGCCCGTGCAGCCAGGTGCCGTGGGCTAGCGCGCCGACATGCGTGAGCAGCAGAGCGAAGGCGGTCATCGCCAGTGCCGAAGGCAGGGTGAAGCCCAGCCAGGCGGCCAGCGCGCCGCGCAAACCGCCGCGCATCAGCCCCAGCCCGATGCCGGTTTGCGAACTCGCCGGACCGGGCAGGAACTGGCACAGCGCCACCAGATCGCCATACGCCTGCGCCGACAGCCAGCCGCGTCGCTCGACGAACTCGCGGCGGAAATATTCCAGATGCGCAATCGGCCCGCCGAACGCCGTGAGCCCCAGCCGCAGAAAGGCGAGGAAGATCGTCGCCGCCGCCTCCGGCGGTGGTGTACGAGGGCGTTGATGATCGGGCATGGGGAATGTCCTTGTTGCGACGTTGCGGCGGTGCGTCTAATTTGAACGGCTCTACAGGAGCTTGCCATGCGCAGACCGTTCATCAGAACCGCGATTCTCGCCTTGCTCGTCTGGCCATGTTGCGCGTTGGCGGCCACGGTGCAGATTCAAATCAGGGGCATGAATTTTCATCCCGACACGGTGACGGTCGCGCCCGGAACCACGGTGACCTGGACCAATGACGACAGCTTTGCCCACACTACGACCAGCGATACCAAACTTTGGGACTCGGGCCTGCTCCAGCCAGGCAAATCGTTCAGCCACACCTTCGACAAGCCCGGCAGTTTTCCCTACCACTGCGCGGTGCATACCTTCATGACCGGGACGGTGACGGTGAAGTAAGTCGCGGGTGAGTTTCCTGCGCGCGCAGCAGCACCCAAAACCCTGATGCGGCCAGCAGCGCCGCGGTGAACCAGAACGCCGGGGCGATCAGCCCGGCAACCTGCGCAATGGCGCCCAGCACCAGCGCGCCCAGGGCGTAGCCGGTGTCGCGCCAGTAGCGGTAGGCGCCCAGCGAGGAACTGCGCCAGTTCGGGTGCGAGATGTCGGCCACCGCGGCGATGAGGTTGGGATAGAGCAACGCCATGCCCACGCCCATCACCACGGCGGCAGCCAGCCAGGCGACTGTGCCCGCGACCAGCGTGACGGCAGCCACGCCCGCCGCCAGCAGCCACAGCCCGCAAACGATGGTCGGCTTGCGGCCGATGCGGTCCGACAGCGGCCCGGTCCACAACTGCGAGGCGCCCCATGTCAGGCCATAGACCCCCGTGACCCAACCGATGTCCACCACGCTCAGGCCGTGGCCGTGCAGATACAGCGGAAACAGCACCCACAGCAGGGTGTCGGCCACCTTGTTGGCCACCCCGGCCTGACATAGCGCCGAAAACGTGGCGTGGCGAAACGACACGAAGGCGAACACCTGCAATGAGGACGGATGCGCGGGCAGCCCTTCGGCGAACCTTGGCCTGACGCCCTGATGCTTGCCGTCGGCATGACGCTGGCTCTCGGCGCGCGCCCAGGGCAGGGTCTCGCGCACGAACAGCAGCGCGGTTGTAAGCCCTGCGGCAATCACCAGCAGAGCGAATCCCAGCAGGGCGGGGCGCGGGCCGTAGAGCTGCGCCAGATAGCCGGTGACGATGCCCGCCAGCCCCACCGCGGCATAGCCCGCGAACTCGTTGATGCCGGTGGCAAGTCCCCGTTGCTCGGCGCGGGTGATGTCCACCTTGCTGGTCACCGTCATGCTCCAGGCGAAACCCTGGTTGATGCCGAGAAACAGATTCGCCACCACCACCCACCACCAGTTGGGTGCAAAGTAGATCAGCAGCGGGATGGGGATGGCCGCCACCCAGCCCATCACCAGCACCGGCTTACGCCCAATGCGCTCGGACAGCCGCCCAGCGACGAAATTGAGCATGCCCTTCACTAGCCCGAAGGAGATGACGAAGCTCATCAGGTAGAGAAAGGACGATTTGGGCACGCCAAAGTCTTGCTGCGCCACCACCGGCAGCACAGTGCGTTCCATGCCGATGACCAGGCCGACAAAGCCCACCTGCGCCGCCTGCCAGATGAACTGCTGCAGGTTGATGCGGATGCCTTGCAGATAGGGCTCGGCCGGGGCGGACGCGTTGAGATCGGCAGCCCCCGAGCGGCTTGCAGGCGGAGGGAACATTGCGCGGCGCATCGCCGTCAGGGCGCTGTGTCCTGCTCCAGCGGCAGCCCGGCAGCCTGCCATTCCGGCACGCCCTCGGCGATCTTGCGAGCGCGAAAACCGCGTTCGACCAGCAGCTTCACCGCCGTGTCGGACATCACGCAGAACGGCCCGCGGCAATAGGCCACGATCTCCTTGCTGCGCGGCAGTTCGCGCAAACGCGCCTCCAGTTCGGGCAGCGGCAGCGAGCGTGCCTCGGGCAGATGCGCGGTGCGGTATTCGGCCTCCGGGCGCACGTCGATCAGTACCGCATCGCCCTTGCGCACCTTGTACAGCAGGGTCTGACTGCTCTCCAGCGTGAGCCGCTCGGGGCCGGAGAACAAGCGCTGCATCACCACTTGCAGATCGGCCACATGCGCTTCGGCCACGCTGCGCAGCGCCACCCACAGCGCGGCCACGTCGGCGCCACTGACGCGATAGATGCGGCTCTTGCCGTCTTGGCGCACCTGCACCAGCTGCGCGCCCTTGAGCACGCGCAAATGCGCGCTGGCGAGCTTGATGTCGATAGCGGCTTCGCGCGCCAGCGCCTCCACCGGCTTTTCGCCCTGCGCCAATATTTCCAGCAGCTCCAGCCGCTTGGGGCTGGACACGGCCGCGCCGATGCGGGCGACTTGTTCGTACAGATGGTTTTTGAGTTCGCGTGAGTTCATGGAAAAAAATCTAACGAACACGCGAATGTTTGTCTATCAAGAGTTTCCATGAGGGCCCTCGTGCCGGGCTTCGGGTTCCTCCGCTACGTCGCGCTTGGCGAGACTTTTATGATCAGCCCATGCGCATGCGCTCAATGCGTTGAATTTCACAAACACGATGACCTACCCGCACCAGACCGAAGTCGCCGCCCTGCGCGAGCAACTCAGCACCGACATCGTCGGCCAGACGGCGCTGCTCGACCGTCTGGTTATCGGCCTGCTCACCGGCGGCCACCTGCTGCTCGAAGGGCTGCCCGGGCTGGCCAAGACCACTGCGGTCAAGGCGCTCGCTAGCCGGGTGCACGCCAGCTTCCAGCGGGTGCAGTTCACCCCCGATCTGCTGCCGGGCGACCTGACCGGCACCGAGGTGTTCAACCCCGCCGAGGGCACGGTGCGATTCGTGCGCGGGCCGCTGTTTCACGACATCGTGCTGGCCGACGAAATCAACCGCGCACCGGCCAAGGTGCAGTCGGCG
>NZ_DLGH01000011.1:0-11097 GCF_002482605.1 Thiomonas sp. UBA7699
CTCAAGTCCGACGGTCTCCTAGCCCTGTTGCAAGGCTGTCTCGGTCCAGACGGGCAGGCGACGTGCATCGAAGCGGCCGAAACCGGCGCCATCGACACCCCGATCGAGCGCCGCCTGCGCGAGGTCGAAGCGGAAGGGCGCACGATCGCCCAGTTGTCGCGTCAAATCCTTTCGCCCGTCGCCACCTAAAATAGTCGTTTGCGCGGCAACGCCCGCACGCCCCGGCACTCCCGGCCGGGCGCACTCCACCCCGTTCACCATGACTTCCAAGCGCCGATTCTTCGTCACCACCGCCCTGCCCTACGCCAACGGCCCGTTCCACATCGGCCACATCATGGAATACATCCAGGCCGACACCTGGGTGCGCTTCCAGCGCATGCAGGGCCATGAGGTGCACTTCGTCGGCGCCGACGATGCCCACGGCGCGCCCATCATGATCGCCGCCGAGAAGGCGGGCAAGACGCCGCAGCAGTTCGTCGCCGACATCGCCGCCGGGCGGGCGCAATACCTCGACGGCTTTCACATCCGCTTCGACAACTGGCACAACACCGACGCGCCGGAAAACCATCAACTCGCGCAGGACATCTACCGCGCGCTGCGCAAGAACGGCCTGATTGCGATGCGCGACATCGAGCAGTTTTTCGATCCGGTCAAGGGCATGTTCCTGCCCGACCGCTACATCAAAGGGCAGTGCCCCAAGTGCGGCGCGGCCGATCAGTATGGCGACGCCTGCGAGGTGTGCGGGGCGGTGTACGCGCCCACCGAACTCAAGCACCCTTATTCCACACTTTCCGGCGCCACGCCCGAGTTGCGTAAGAGCGAGCACTACTTCTTTCAGCTTTCGTCCGACCGCTGCGCCGACTATTTGCGCGACTGGACGCAGGCCGCCAACGCCCACGGTCAGCCGCATCTGCAAACCGAAGTGCTCAACAAGGTGCGCGAGTGGTTCACCACCGACGAAAACGGCCACGGCGGCCTGGCCGACTGGGACATCTCGCGCGACGCCCCCTACTTCGGCATCGAAATTCCGGACGCGCCGGGCAAATACTTCTACGTCTGGCTCGACGCCCCCATCGGCTACCTCGCCAGCTTGAAAAACCATTTCGACAAGGGGCAGGCCGCACAGCACTGGCACGCGCCTTCGCGCACCGCGCAGAGTTTCGACGCCTTCGTCGCCGATCCGGCGGTGGAACAGGTGCATTTCATCGGCAAGGACATCGTGTATTTCCACACCCTGTTCTGGCCGGCCATGCTGCACTTCTCGGGCCGCAAGACGCCCAGCCAGATCAATGTGCACGGTTTTGTCACCGTCGGTGGCGAGAAGATGAGCAAAAGCCGGGGCACCGGCATCTCGCCGTTGAAATACCTCGACATCGGCCTCAACCCCGAGTGGCTGCGCTATTACCTCGCCGCCAAGCTGACCGCGCGGGTGGAAGACGTGGACTTCACGCCGGAAGATTTTGTCGCCCGGGTCAACAGCGACCTGATCGGCAAGTACGTCAACATCGCCAGCCGCGCCGCCAAATTCATCAGCCAATACTTCGACGGCAAGCTGGGTTATGCCCACAACACCGGCGATTTGCGCGACGCCGCAAAGGCCCTCGCTGACGACGTGGCCGCTGCTTTCGAAGCGCGCGAATACGCCCGTGCGCTGCGCGAAATCATGGCCTACGCCGACCGCATCAACACCGCGTTCGACGCCGCCCAGCCCTGGATTCTGGCGAAAGACGAAGCCCGCCGCGCCGAACTGCAAGACGCCTGCTCGCAGGCCTTGGCCGGGTTCTGGCTGCTGTCGGTCATGCTCAGCCCGGTGCTGCCTGCGCTCACCGCCCGCGTGGCGCGCGAGCTGTTCGGGCTGGAGCGCGATTTCGTCTGGAGCGACGCCACCGAACTGCCGCAACACGCCGCGCCCTATCAGCACCTGATGCACCGCATCGACCCCAAGCGCCTCGACGCCCTGTTCGAGACCGATCCACCCGCAGCGCCCGCCGCCCAAGCCATGACGCCTACAGCACCGACTGCCGACGCCACGCAAGACCCCTTCATCAGCATCGACGACTTCGCCAAGATCGATCTGCGCATCGCCCGTATCCAGCATGCCGAAGCCGTGGAAGGCTCGACCAAGCTGCTGCGCCTCACCCTCGACGTGGGCGAAACCACCTCCGACGGCCAGCCGCGCACCCGCAATGTGTTCTCCGGCATCTCCAGCGCCTACAAGCCTGAAGACCTGATCGGCAAACTCACCGTGCTGGTCGCCAACCTCGCGCCGCGCAAGATGAAGTTCGGCCTGAGCGAAGGCATGGTGCTGGCCGCCAGCGCTGCCGACGAAAAGGCGCAGCCCGGCCTCTACATTCTCGAACCGCATACGGGAGCGCAGCCCGGCATGCGGGTGCGGTAACGCAGCCCCGCTACAGTCGCGCGCATCTCCGTCTCTCCTTTTCGCAAAGCCCCCATGAAACGCGTCGAACATGCTCTGGAAGTATTGATTTTCGGCAGCCGCTGGCTGCTGGCGCCGTTCTATATCGGCCTGGTGCTGGGCATCGTTTTGCTGCTGGTGAAATTTGTCAAAACCTTCGTCGGCGCGGTGTCCGTGGTGTTTTCCGGCACGGGCGGCGAGGCCATGCTGGCCATTCTGTCTCTGGTGGACATCGCCCTGGTGGCCAATCTGCTGATCATCATCATTTTTGCCGGCTATGAGAACTTCGTCTCCAAGATCGATACCGGCGACCACGAAGACCGCCCCAGCTGGATGGGCCACGTCACCTTTTCCGATTTGAAACTCAAACTCATCGGCTCCATCGTGGCGATCTCGGGGGTCGAACTGCTCAAATATTTCATCAATGTGCGCGATGCAAGTCGCGACGACATTCTCTGGGCCTTGATCATCCATCTGGTGCTGGTGTTCTCCGGCGTGATGTTTGCGCTCATGGACCGACTGTCGGGTATCAAGGCGGACAATCACTGAGCACCCTATTCTGTGCACCGTAGGCAGTCTATTTTTTGCAGGAGGTCATATGGCCGCACTCGACGACACCATCCGCAACTTTCCCGATACCGCCTGGGATGCCAGCCCTACCGAGCGCGCACCCACCGCCGGGGTGGAGCATCTGCTCGAAGGCGGCCATGTGCTGTGCTTCCCGCAGCTGCACTTCGAACTCAGCGCAAGCGAGCGCCGCTTTCTCACCCCGGCCATCAGCAACGGCAAGGCCAAAAACATCAGCCTGCGCGATGACGGCAGTATTCGCGGCGCGTCGGGTAGCCCCCAAGACCAGGCCGAATTGCGCGACATGATTCAGCGGTTCTCCCATCAGGCCCAGTCCCTGGTCGACCGGCTGTTTCCGCACTATCGGGGCAAGCTGCGAGCGGCCAAGGCCTCGTACCGCCCCATACAGGTCGAAGGTCGCAAGACGAGCTGGCGCAAAGACGACACCCGGCTGCACGTCGATGCCTTCCCCTCCAACCCGATTCATGGCGTGCGGCTGCTGCGCGTATTCACCAATCTCAATCCCGAAGGGCGGCCGCGTCAGTGGCGGGTGGGCGAGCCCTTCCCCGAATTTCTGCAGCGTTTTGCACCGCGGCTCACCCCCCCCGTGCCCGGCTCGGCGGCGGTGTTGCGCGCGCTCAAAATCACCAAATCGCACCGCACCGACTACGACCACTACATGCTGCAGTTGCACGACAAAATGAAGGCCGATCTGGCCTATCAGAAAGACGCGCCGCAGCGCAGTGTGGACTTCGCGCCGGGCACGACCTGGGTAGTGTTCTCCGATCAGGTGCTGCACGCCGTCATGGGCGGGCAATACATGATGGAGCAAACCTTCTACCTCGAACCTCGGCACCAGCTCTATCCGCACACCGCGCCGCTCAAGGTGCTCGAAGACCTGATGGGCAAGGCCTTGCTGCCCGCCGCATGACGCGAGCGCAGCTCCCACTGCGGTGGGGTCAGGGCGCCCTGCCGTCAGCCCCGCAGCGCATGCTGCTGGTGCAGTTGTCCGCCATGGGCGATCAGGTGCAGACTCTGCCCGCCGTCTCCGACATCGCCGCACGCTGGCCCGGCATCGAAATCGATTGGGCGGTCGATGCCCGCTTCGCCGACATTCCGCGGCTGCACCCCGCCGTGCGTCACGTCTTTGCCCTGCCGCTCAAGGCGGTGCAGCAGCAGCGCAGCCTCGCCGCATGGCGCGAGTTGCGCGCTGTGCTACGCGCCCTGCGCGGCGAGCGCTACGACCTGATCTGGGACCCTCACAGCGTGCTCAAAAGCGCCATCATCTCCCGTCTAGCGCGTGGCGCGCTGCGCGTCGGC
This sequence comes from Thiomonas sp. UBA7699, assembly GCF_002482605.1. Lineage (NCBI taxonomy): Bacteria > Pseudomonadati > Pseudomonadota > Betaproteobacteria > Burkholderiales > Thiomonas > Thiomonas sp. UBA7699. Next base: position 4,304 of record NZ_DLGH01000011.1, read on the forward strand.
TATCGCGCGCAAGACTGCGGCGGCGAGCCGCTCGCCGCCCGCGCCTACCACTTGCATTTCGCCCGGCCCGTCGGCTTGCATGGCACCGAGGGGCGGCGGGTGTTTGCGCAGGCCGTGCTCGACACCGACCTGCACGGCCCGGTGGACTATGCGATCGATCAGCGCTACGCCCGCGAGCCAGGGGCGACCGAGGCCGATACCGTCTTCCTCGCGCATGGCGCTTCCAAGCCGGAAAAGCTCTGGCCGCTCGACCACTGGCAGGCGCTATCCGCTCGCCTGGTGCAGGCTGGCCTGCGGCTGCAACTGAGCTGGGGAAACGCCGCCGAGCAGGAGCGTGCGCAGCGCATCATCGCCGCGCTTCCGCCGGGCAGCGCGCAGATTCTCGACCGCCGCAGCCTGCTCGACATGCTGCCCGTCATTGCGCAGAGTCGGCTGGTGGTGGGCGTCGATACCGGCTTCACCCATCTCGCCGCGGCGCTGCGTCGCCCGGTGGTGGGACTGTTCGTCAGCACCGGGCCCGAGCTGTTCACCCCCACATCACCCCACCTGGCCCGTACCCTCGGCGGCGATGGCGTTACGCCGAGCATTGACGCCGCCTGGCAAGCAGTCGAAGAATTGCGCTGACCTACACTCGCATCCCGCGTTGATGATGCGGTGCTTATGCGGCTGCTATGTCGGTGCGTCTGGCCGTGCCCCTGCTGCGGCCACCAGAACACCGAGCCGATGTATTGGTCACACCGCAAACCCACTGGCTGAATAGCGCCACGGGGCGCACCCTGGGCTGGCGAGCCGCGGACTTGAAGCAAGCGCAAACCCTGGCCAATCAGGGCCGATACGTATTAGGGACTGTCTGGCTCCCAGCAACCCCAGCTTGCGCGTGAGGAAGTCGCCTGTAGTTGCCGATCTGCGATGAGCGCATCGAGATCGGCCTGTGTGGCCCGCCAAAATCACGCTACCTGATGAAAAAACTCAGTCTTTCACTCGCACGGCCAACAACGCGGCGCCGACGATCAGCACCGTTGCCAGACCGATCCAGATCGTCAGCGCGCGCCCGGTCACGGCAATCAGCAGCAGGGTCGACGCCAAAGGCGTGAGGTAGCTCAACACCCCGATGGTGCGCGGATCCCCCAGTTTCAGCGCCCGGTCCCACAACAAAAAGGCGCCGCCCAGAGGCCCCAGACCCATCACCCCGATCAGCAGGCCATCGCGCAGGCCGAGGTGCAAAGGCGGTTCCAGCCAGACATGGCAGCCCAGCGCGAGCAGGCCGGAAATCAGGCCGAACAAGCCCAGCGCCGCCGTGGGAAACCCTTTGCCCGACTGCGCCATGCGGCGGCTACCCAGCGAGAACGTGGCCCAGATCAGCGCCGATCCCATGGCCGGAAGGTAGCCCCAGGCCCAGGCCGCCTCTAACGAGTGACCGCCCAGAATCGCCAGCCCCGCGCCCAGAAAGCCCAAGCCGGACGCCAGCACATGCGCCAACCGCAGACGCACCCCGGGCAAGAGCAGCGGCGCCAGCACCACGATGAACAAGGGCCAGAGGTAATTCACCAGATTGGCCTGCACCGGCGGCGCGTGGCGCAAGGCGATGAACAACAGGAAATGGAATCCGAACAGGCCATACACGCCCAACGCCAACGCCGCGCGAGACACGCGCCACTGCCGCCAATGGCCCCACGTCGGCACGCTGCCGATGATCAGTGCCAACCCGGTCAGCGCGAAGGCCGGCACCTGAGAAAGCGCCACCCCCAGGGTAGCGAGCGTTGCCCATAGGGCAATGGCGCCGAGGGCGTAGAGATTGGCTTGGGTGCTGAGTTTCATCGCTGCGCATGGTAGTGGGCCGACCTGTCATGCTTTTGTCAAAACGCTTACGCACACTCGGCCCTCATCAGCGGACCACCTGCCCAGATCGTGCCGATCAAACATTCTGTTCTATCGCTTCAATTCGCCTCAGCCCCCACACCCTGCCAGGACAGAAACAGCCAGCCTGTCGATGCCGATGAGGCCCTACGGCGGCTGAAAGTCGGTGATGCCTGGGCCGTACTGGCTATCAGCGGCGAGGACGTGCATGAACTGACCAACTGGCTGATGCGCCTGCGACATCCTCTCGGAGGCCAAACGTCCCGAGTCATCGCCTTTTTGCCAGACTGCGCCTCACCCGGCGCCATGGCTGCGCTAAGCGCGGGCGCCGATGCCCTGCTGCCGATCGACAGCCCGCCGCAGCTCATACGCGCCCAGCTCGCTCGCCTGCGTGAACGCCTCGCACCGCAGACTGGAGACCGCGTCCAACTGGAACCCCTTCTGGAGCTCGACGGACAAACCCGGACGCTCCGCATTCAGGATCATTGCCTCAGTCTGCCCTCGCAGCAGTTTCTGCTGTTGTGGGCTCTGGGCGCACGTCCGGGCGACATCCTGAGCCCGCAAGAGCTGCGATTGGCCATGGACATTCCCGCACGCGCGCACGCCGATACCGTACACACCGCGGTGGCTCGCCTGCGCCGGCACCTTCGTCCCCATGATCTGCATCAGCGTGTGCAAACCGTGCATGGCGCGGGGTATCGCTGGGCCACGGAAAAGTCGATGCAGTGAAGCGAAGCATTCGCACTGTCAAGATTTGTTTACATCTTTGGCACGGCTGGACAGGATTCAGACAGGTTCTTGCAACCCCGCGGACATGTCGCAGGAATGGAATGACAGCTTTCGTCAACCCACCCGCCTACCGCCCAAGGGAGCAATCAGTCATGTCTCGCCATCGACCCACCTTCAAGCCATCGCGACTCACCCAGTCCGTCCTGGCCGCCCTGCTCGTCATGCCGTTTGCCGCAGCCCACGCGCAGACCTCTCCCGAGAGTCTGGGCACGGTGCAGGCGGGGGCGCAAGGCGGCAACGGTCAGACCGCCGCCGAGCGCGAAAAAGCCAAGCAGGAAAGCGCACCGCACCAGGCGCCCACGCAAGGCTCGCTCAAAGCCGGGCAGCCGCAGTCCATCATCAACCAACACTACATCGAAAACACCCAGGCCGCGACGGCCAACTACAGCGACATCGTCAGCATCGCCCCCAGCGTGGTGGACATCGAGCCCAACGGTCCGGGTCTGGGCAACAGCAAGGGGCTGTCGATCCGAGGATTTCAGGACGGACAGTACAACCTGACCTGGGACGGCATTCCGGTGGGCGACTCGAACGACTTCACCCACCACTCGGCGGAATATTTCATGCCGCAGGACATCGGCCAAATCATTGTCGATCGCGGCCCGGGCAATGCCTCCACCATCGGCTACGCCACCTTTGGCGGCACCATTTCATTGCTCACCAAAGAGCCCCTGGACAAGCCGCAGACCACGCTCTATGGCAGCTTTGGCAGCTTCGGCACCGCGGTGCTCGGAGCCGAGTTCGATACCGGGGTGATGAAGAACTACGGCGACCTGCGCGCTTTCATCGACTACCGCCAACTCAAGAGCGACGGATATCTGAGCGGCGCCAGCACGCAACGCAAAAACCTGTTCATCAAGGCGGAAAAACCCGTCGGCGACAACTCGCTGCTGACCTTCGTCTCCATGGTCAACCGCAACAGTGGCGGCAACGCGGCCATCGTCGGCGCCACTTCCGCCCCTTATGTCTCGGTGAGCAAATATCCCTACACCAGCACCTTGCCAGGTCAGATCCAAAAGTTCGGCCCGAACTACGGCCTGAGCAGCAACCCACTAAGTCAGGCCTATACCGGCTACAACTACGACGACTTCCAGACCGACTTCGAGTACCTCGGCTTGAAGACCAGCGTGGGCGATGTGCAGATCGATAACAAACTCTACACCTACGCTTATTACCACAGTGGCTGGAATGGCCTCGACCCCAACGGCGGCGGTTGCGACTACGGCCAAGTCAACTGCCTCAACCCAGACGGCACCTTCCCTGCTGGGGCGGATACGCCCAATGGCACCATCAACGGCGCCAACAATATTCCCGGCCAGCACATGTACCTGAACTATCGCAACTGGGGCGATCTGCTGCGCATGCACCAGACCTTCGGGCCAGGCACCCTGCACTACGGACTTTGGCTGAACTACCAGACCTATCACCGCTACAACTCGGAAATCGACTTTTCCGACAACCAGGCCTGGAACGCCAGCGGCACCTATCCCAACGGCATCAGCAAAGCGGTGGATCGCCTGATCAACGGCACCTTCACCACCGCACAGCCCTATATTCAGTACGACTGGAATCTCACCAGCCAGTTGCAACTGCGCGGCGGCCTGAAGTACGCCTGGTTCCAGCGCCACGACAACGCCCCAGTCGAGCAAAAGAGCAAACAACCGCTGGACTACACCCAGACCTGGAGCAAGGTGCTCCCTGCCGTCGAACTGCACTACGCCATTGCTCCCAACTGGAGTGCGTATGCACAGGTGGCCAAAGGCTATCTGGCGCCCAACGAAAACCTGTTCTACATCCCCAATCCGCAAACCGGCGCCAGCGCCGTGGAGCCGGAGCAGACCACCAACTATCAGGTTGGCACCACTTGGCGATCCAAAGCCCTCACCCTCAGCGGCGATCTCTACAACATCGACTTCACCAATCTGGTTCAGTCACGCACCGTGGCAGGGCAGAAGTATTTCTATAACGCTGGCGGCGTGAAATACCGGGGCGCGGAGATGGAGGCCACCTATTACATCGGCAGCGGTATCAGCCTGTATGGCAACGCCGCCTACAACCAGGCCAAACAAGACAGCGATGGCCTGCAACTGGCCGGCGTGCCCAAGACCACTGGGGCTGCCGGGGTGATCTACAACCGCGGCGCGTGGTATGCCTCGCTGATCGCCAAGTACATCGGCTCCAACTATGGTGACATTGGCGTCGACGGCAATGGAAACCCGGCAGGCATCTATCAGATTCCGTCGAGCACCATTCTGAACGCTGCGGTCAACTACACGGTACAGGATGCCTCCTTCCTGCCGCATGGAACCAAGATCGGCCTGCAACTGTTCAACCTGACCAACAACACCAAGATCAACTCCCTGGCGGGCTACACAGGCGGCAACGTGCCGCTGTTCTACACCAATGCCGGTCGCAGTTTCATGGTCAATTTCTCGGTGCCGTTCCAGTAATGCCGCTGTGAGCGCGGGGTTCGTGACCGTGTCACGAACCCCGGCTAAGTTGTGCAGCTTTTGTTCCATTCCCGGAGTTTGATCATGTCTCTCGACACCCTCACCCACCTGGCCCAGACCTCGGGCGGGATTCTCTACATCATGGCCTTGCTGTTGTTCATCGCGCTGGCCGTCAGCGTGGAGCGCTTCTGGGCGATTTCGCGCATGCTGGCTTCGGCCAAAGGCTGGATCCGCGAGCTCAAGAGCCACGCGCATGTGGATGTGAAGCAGCTCAAAGCCAAGGTGGACGATGACGCCGATTCGCCCGCGGCGCAGGTGGTCGCCGTGGCGCTGCAGCACGACCTGGCCGACCCGCTCGATCACTTCACCGACCGGCTGGAAGAAGCGGTGATGGATCAGGCCCCGCGCATCGACCGCGGGCTGTGGATGCTCGACACCATCGTCACCCTGGCGCCGCTGCTCGGTCTGCTGGGCACCATCATCGGCATGTTCAACACCTTCTCGGCGCTGTCCAACCCGGGGGCGGCCACGCAAGCGGTCACCGGCGGCGTGGGCGAAGCGCTGTTGGCCACGGCTGCGGGGCTGTTCATCGCCGTGCTCGGGTTGGTGGCCTTCAACGCGCTCAACCAGCGCGTGCGCCTGGTGATGCATCAGCTCGAGCGCATCAAGCTCATGCTGTCCAACCGCATGTACCCGCATTACCGCGAGGGCGGTGTGCGCCCGGTGGTCGTGGCGCAGAACGGGCAGGCCGTGCGCCCGGCGGCACAGCCAGCCGCAACTCTGCAGCAAAAGATGGCCTGACGCCGTTCGCACAACTTCTCCAGGTCGCGTGCGCTGGAGTTCGCACGCTTGGGCTGCGGCGCAATCGCCGCGGCATTTTTGTTTGATCCGCCATGAAATATTTTGAAGCGAAAAAAGCGCGCATCGAGATCATTCCGATGATCGACATCATGTTTTTCCTGCTGGTGTTTTTCATCATGGTCACGCTGCACATGATTCCAGACGCTGGCATCGCCTCGCGCCTGCCCACCAGTTCCACCGCGCAAAGCATGCCCAAGCCGCAGATCACCCTGGCGGTGGACAAGTCCGGCGCCATTCACTATGACAGCAAGGTGCTGTCGCCGCAGCAACTCACCGCCCTGCTCAAGAGCAAGCCGGACACCGATGCGTTGCAGGTCACCATCGCCGGGGAAGAAGACGTTTCTCTGCAGCAACTCATGACGGTCATGGACGCCTGCCGCGTTGCCGGGGTCACAAAAATCGGGCTGGCAGCCCGGCAAGCCGGGGACGGCGGGCAATGAGCGCCGTGCTGCATCACCTCCCCGCCCCGTGGCGCGAAGACCAGGACGGCAAACGCTGGCCCCTGGCTGCGCTGGCGGCGCTGTTGCTCGAAGCGGCACTGATCGCCGCCATCGTCTGGTGGAGCAGCCACCCTGCGCCACCACCCCCGCCGCCGCCCGTGCAGATCGTGCTCGAAGCGCCCAAGCCCGCCCCCAAGACCGTGACCCCGCCCACGCCGAAACCTCCGGAGCCCAAACCCGTGCCCAAGCCGGTGGTCAAGCCACTGCCCAAGCCTATCGTCCACAAGGTGCAACCCAAGCCGGTGCAGCCACCGCCGCCGCAGCCTGCACCCCAGCCCGCGCCTGAACCCACACCCAAGGTGCAGGCGCCGCCCGCACCCGCGCCCGACACCCGGCC
>NZ_DLGH01000006.1:0-5216 GCF_002482605.1 Thiomonas sp. UBA7699
GATGGGTTCGGCAAACGCTTACGGCCTACGGCTTCCCTGACGAGCACAAACATCGGGCTGGTGACAAAGTGGCAGCACCGATGCCGAGGGTGTCGGCGCGGTTGGAGTCACCCCTCCCGTCTATCGAGAAACCTACATACATCCTCTGTTCGACGTTGGAAGTCGATCATGGCTGGGGATTCAGTGGCATGAGCGGTGGTCCTGTCCTCGTCGCGCACGCCACGGATGAGCGGTTCGCATTTACGGGCATAACGTTCGAAGGCGCCCCAAGCTCAAAGGATCTGCAGAAGAACCCTGAAGCGTTCGTCGGCAAAAGCGATATCGTGCTGAGGGGCTACCACCTCGTGCCGCAGCAGTTCGCCGAATGGCTTTCGCAGCGAAGGTATGGCGTGGCGCTGCCGCCAAGGCAGTGACGCGAAGCACGCCGCAGGCGTTGCTTGGCTGGCTACGTTGGCAGACAGGCGCCCCGCCGCAACGGGCGGGGCGCTGACGCGGCCGTCAGGCCGCCTGCGGCTTGCTGCGCGACCAGATCAGGTCGTGCGTGCCGTCCTCGCTTTCGATCAGGCGGGCATAGACCGTTGCCGGGAACGAAGGATCGTCGAGGGTCACGGACAGATATTCCCGCCCGGCCTCGCTGGTCTTCTTCCACGCCGCGCCGATGTCGTGACTGGCTGCCTGCAGGCGGAAGTCGGGGGCGTTCTCGCTGGTGCCCTTGTCGTTGAGAACCAGCTTGACCTTGACGTTGAGCGTCAGGGTGCGCAGCGTGCCGGTGAAGCCGTCTTTGTCTGCGGTGAAGGTGCCGATGTTGGCCATGATGATTTTTCCTTTCGGTTGAACAAGGTTCGCGCCCATCGCGTCCTTGTTGTGATCCGCCCGGCGGGGGACGGGCTGGCTGCACCGCATGCGGTCGCAACGCAGTGGAGAGCCGGGAGGCGCAAAGAATTTGCCCCGCGAGGAATGCGCCGAACGCAGTGACAAAGCAGGGGAAATTGTTTTCGCCGGACGGTTGCGGCCATGAAGCCCGAGGCGTAGCCGCGCCACCGCCAGGATTCACAACGAGACAAGGACGCCTTGGGCCGAACCACTCCGAAAGGAGACTGGCCGACTCGACATCCCCGCACGAAGTCTGCACCGGCATGCTGGCCGACGCGGGCCAGGTCAAACACCCCGACGACAAGCGAGAACATCCCCGCCGCACTCTGCGGCGCCAGTCTTGAGGCGTGGTGTGGAATCTCCATGGCGAGGCTGAGCGGTATGTCCGTGAACCGTCCTTCGTGACGTGATGGGCAAGAACCGGCAGCGTTGAGGAAGGCACGCATGCGCGCAACCTGTCTCAGCAAGCCACGGCGTATCCACCCCCGCCCCGCCCTGCCCTTCGCCGGCGGGACGCAGGCCTGGCCGATCCGGCGAAAGCCGGTTCGGCGGTATTCAAGGGGCGCCAAGCCGCGCGCGGCGGGGATGGGCCTTGCGCCGATCCCCTGGAGGTAAGCGAAGCGCGCAGCGCCACCGGGCGCGAAGGCGTGAGGGATTGAAGCCGGATGGCCGTGACAGCGAAGTCGGCACGGGGCGCAGCCCGAAAGCCCGGCGGTGCGGCGCACCGACACGCTACACGGCTCCCGTTTACCACTTTGTCAGCCACCACGACGGCGAAGCACAGCGTCCGTGGGAAAGCCAGGGCATGGCAATATGGAAAATCAGCGCATCACTGAGGTGTCCCGCATGCGAACTGCATCCATGGAAATTCAAGCCAATGGACGGCAAATGCCCGCAGCGTGGACTCTGAAGCAAACCAAGAACATGAAAGGGAAGGCATCTTGAAGGAGTCCGAGAACATCGTCCGGTACTGGCATGCAGTCGAGTTGCTGCAGCCGCAATCGGCCCCCAAGATCAAGAAGCGCAACAGTCCCTATGGGGCATTCCTTCACGACACGACGTGCACACGCCCCATCCCTCCCTGGGCACCCGAGAGCATCGTCCGCAAGCAGGCGCTTCCCGACAAGCGCGCATGGAGCCACACGCTCTATGCCCACCTGTACGACAGTCGGCTCGTCGCCTCCGCGCTCCAGGAACTGTACGGCACCGACCAGGGCTACCGCGAACCACAACACCGAGAGTCAGCGCTGTTCGCCGCGAAGTTCAACATGAGCGGGCAACTGGTGGAGGACAGTTTCGTGCTCTCCAGCGAAGCCTGGTTCCTCGGACGAGCGTTGGCGAGAAAGGACTGGACACGCGGATTCGAGGACGATCAACGGGCCGCCGCCGAGCAGGCGCTAACGCAGCTACAAGGCCACGTGTCTGGCGACGCGCTGCGGGACTTCACCCGATGGGTGCTGCAGTTCCTCGGCGTGGCGGACTTCTTTGCGACTGTTGAGCGCCCACCACTGCGATTCCGTTCCCAACCCGTCAAACCCGACAAGCCCACATCGGAAGACGATCCGCTCAACAGCTTCCTGCTCGACGACCTGGCCACCGTTGCTGACAGTCTCAGCAAGGGCGTGGCCAGCGAAGCGTTAAACCAATACCTGCGCCGCCACAATCCGCAACCGCGGCTGCACATCGACAGTGACGACGCTTCCCGGTCGCTGATCGAGCGGCTGATGCCGCAGGCCCATGCCGATAGCTGCTGGCCTTCCGAACGGCACCTGGGGCTTGTGCATTCCCAGCAACTGGCCGTGAACACGGTACTGTCCAAGCTCGCTGACGGACAAGGACTTCTGGGAGTCAATGGCCCTCCGGGCACGGGCAAGACGACCCTGCTGCGCGACTTGATCGCCGCCATCATCACCAGCCGGGCCGACGTGCTTGCCACGCTGCGCCGCGCATCCGACGGTTTCGCCAGCAACGCGCGCGAAGCCTGCAACGATGGCGGCAAGGAACAGGTCGCCTTCAAGCTCACTCCTGCACTGTACGGCTTCGAGATCGTGGTCGCTTCGTCCAACAACGGCGCCGTAGAGAACGTCACCCTTGAACTGCCCCAGCGCGACAAGATCGACGAGAGCTGGCTGCCCGAGGCCGAGCACTTCGCCGATCTGGGCGAGCTGATCACCGGCAAGCCGGCCTGGGGATTGATCTCTGGTGCTCTGGGCAGCAAGGCGCGGCGCAAGGCGTTCGTGGACCGCTACTTCTATGGGCAGAGTCCATCAGCCAGCCAAGGCAAGGTGGACAACAACGAGGAAGCCAGCGACGAAACCGACGATGAGAATGTCGTCAAGACCTTGTTTGCCAGCCCGGCCACTGCTGCCGGGGCCGATGGCCTTCAAGCACCTCCAGAACTACAGAAGAAGGCGCCGCAAGGCCTGATGGCATGGCTTGGCGGGCATAGTCAGCTCAACAAGGAGCGCAAGCCGGAAGAGCGCCAAGCCCTGTGGCAGCAGGCAGTCGCCGAGTATGAGGCGGCCAAGGCGCAGGTTCGCTCGGCATGCGCCGATGCCTCCCGCATCCGTGCTCTGATCCAGACGCTGGAAACGACCAGGAAGAAGGTCACCGAAACGACCGCCACCGTGCAAGCGCTAGAAAAGCGCTTGGTGCACACGACGGAACAACAGGCACGTCTGGATGCCAAGGAAGGCCGCCCCGCCAATGTGGCGTTCAAGCATGCGCTGGAGGCGCTTGCACAGCACCAAGCCAGCAAACCAGGGTTCTGGGCCAACCTATGCAGTCTGTGGGGAGCGTCACGCACCTGGAACACTGCGCTGAAACTGCTGCAAGACCGGCATGGCCTCGCCAAGGCCGAGTTCGACCGCATCGCGCGGCTCGCCAAGCAGTTCGAGGACTCCGGGCAGCAACTGGATCGGCAGATCGCCAATGCGCAGCAGGCGTTAAAAAAATTGCAGGCGGAAAATCAATCCCTGACGCAACAGGCCCACGATTTGGCCAGCGCTTGCCGGGCCGACCATCTGCTGGCATGGCTGCGCGGCGGCGTCATCGGCCGTGGCGATGCCATCGAACTGGCCGAACCCTGGCACATCGAAGGCTGGCGACAGGCCCGAGCGCGCGTTTTCATCCAGGCACTGAAGCTGCATCGGACGTTCTTCGAGCTGGAGGCGGCACGGATGCGCTCCAACCTGTTCCTGATCAACGCGATGTTGACCGGAACCCACCTGCAGGGACTCTCACACGAGGCGATTCGCTCGGCGTGGGCCTCGTTGTTTATGGTCGTGCCGGTGCTCAGCAGCACCTTTGCCTCGTTCGCACGCTCTTTCCGCTCGTTGGGGCCGGGGGAGATCGGCTGGCTGCTGGTTGATGAAGCCGGACAGGCACCTCCGCAAGCAGCGGTGGGGGCGCTGTGGCGCTCCCGGCGCGCGCTGCTGGTGGGTGACCCTCTCCAGCTCAAGCCGATCGTCACTGTGTCCGACGCGGTGCTGGAACACATGCGCACGCGCTACCGCGTCGATGCGCATTGGCTCCCCAACAGACAGTCCGCGCAGACCTTGGCAGACCAGGCCACGACATGGGGCCGTCTGGCGGGACCGGCCGACAGCAAGACGTGGGTGGGGTTGCCCTTGGTCGTGCATCGGCGCTGCGACAAGCCGATGCACGGGCTGGCCAATCGCATCGCCTACGACGGTGCGATGGTGTACGGCACCATCGCACCGCGCGCCGACAAGGAGACGCGCGCGCGCCTGCCGACCGGATGGATTCACGCCAGCGGAGCATCTGACGGGAACTGGGTGCCGGCCGAAGGAGAGGCTTTGCGGGCACTGCTCGCCCTGTTGCGCATGGACGGCGTGGATGCGGCTGACATCTCGGTCATCACGCCCTTCAAGGCTGTCCAGGAAAACCTCAAACGCCTGCTCGGCGACACGATGGTTTCCGGAACCATCCACACCATGCAGGGTAAGGAGGCTCCCATCGTCATCATGGTGTTGGGCGGCAATACCGAAGGTTCCGGCGCACGGGATTGGGCGGTCTCGGAACCCAACCTGTTGAACGTGGCGGCCACACGGGCAAAGCGGCGCTTCTACGTGATCGGCGACCGGAACGACTGGCAGAACCGGTCGTTGTTTTGCGATGTCATGGACCTCTTGCCGCTCCAGCGCCTCCCCGAGCGCGAAGCGGTATTGACGGTCTGGCCTCAGTAAGTGTGTCAGCCCGGGATCAGTCCGCGCGTGAGCTTTGCGCTGCCACCCCTTGGGCAAGCAATGCACGCAGAGCCGCAGCCGCGAACGCGGGATTGAAGCCGAATGGCTATGACTGTTCGTGCCGAACGAAAATTG
>NZ_DLGH01000022.1:0-22487 GCF_002482605.1 Thiomonas sp. UBA7699
GATGGGTTTGCTGGACGCATACAGTTGATAGACGTCCCGCGCGAGTTTTTCTTCTTCGCGCATGAACACCAGTGCGCTGGCTTCGGTGGCCGAAAGATCCGAGGGGGGGAGGGCGTCGAGCTGCGTGCTGAGCGCGGCGATGGCGGTAGCGGATGTCGCGTCGGTGCTTGCTGGTGTTGCGGCGACGGTGGAATCGCCACCGCCGCAGCCGGTGAGAGCCAGCACCGCAGCGCCGAGGGTGGTGTTGAGAAAAGTTCGGCGTTGCATGTTTGGGTTCTCCGAGGGTTAGTTCGTCGTGGTGACAGGGGCGGCAGGGGCCGGTTGCAGGGACGGATCCTGGATGCGCTGCTGGTCGCGCTGCTGCAGCTTCTGGCCCTGACCAGCGCCCTGTGCCGTGCCACTGTTCTGATTCATGTTGCGATGCTGGTACTGGTGTTGCTGCATCTGGCCGGTTCCGGCGCCCGCTGCGGCTCCGGCACCCATGCCACCGCTCATACCGCCACCCATACCGCCACCCCCCATACCGGCGGCAAAAATGGAACCTGCAGCCCCCATGGCCACGGCTGCGGCCAGAAGACGAAGAGAAGTGCGTTGTTTCATGATGAACTCCTTGAAGTTGAAAAACGTGAATCAGCGTCGACCACGCCCACTGCCTTGTCCGCCCGCATGAGCCCCGCCACCGGCTCCGGCGCCGCCACCCGCAGCAGCGCCAGCCGCCGCAGGTCTTGCGGGAGAGCCGACGGCCAGCCCGGCCATGGCTGCCGCACGCTCCATGCGGCGCTCATAGCCCGTGCCGAAAGGGGCCTCGTTCCCATGCGGTGCTTGCAGGGCCGACAAACCCGTAGGTGCTCCGGCAACCGGGCTGTGCAGCGATTTGCCCGCCTGGGCCGCCGCACCGGCTTCGGCCTGCCGCGCCTGATCAGCGGCGACCTGGCGTGTGGCATCGAACAAGGCTCCCGCGCTCAGAGGCTTCTGCTGCGCCTGAGCCGTCGCCAAGCCCGCGAGGCTCAGACCGAGACCGACGGTCAGGCGGAGGCAAGATTGAGCGAAAGCGTGCATGGCGGTACGGACAAGGCAGTGGTTGTGATCGATGGGGGATATGTTTCGATGGCGAGGTTGCGCCTGGATGTCTTGCACGAGGCGTTGTATTCCCCTGCGTATCACTTTGTTTCACTCCATGTCGGCAAACGCCGCCAGCCCCTTGGAAGTCCTAGACTTCGGGCCATGAATTCACCTGCTCCCAGTCAGCGCATTCTGGTGGTCGATGACGACCCGGAATTGCGCGCCATGCTGCGTGATTACCTCACCGGTAATGGCTTTGCGGTCGATCTGGCTGCTCATGGCGACGCCATGCGCGCCTGTCTGGCGCAGCAAATGCCGCACGCCGTTATCCTCGACTTGATGCTGCCCGGCGAGGACGGGCTGGCGCTGGCGCGTGAACTGCGGCGCAGCAGTGATCTGCCCATTCTTATGCTTTCGGCGCGCGGCGAAGAGATTGACCGGGTGATCGGGCTGGAGGTCGGGGCCGATGACTATCTGCCCAAACCTTTCAGCCCCCGTGAGCTGCTGGCCCGTCTACGCGCCTTGTTGCGCCGGGCGCAGCCGACCTCTGCGGGGGATTTGCCGCCCGCGTCCAAACCGGCAGAACAGGCGGTGCGGTTCGGCCCCTTCTTGCTCGATGCCGCGGCGTTTCGCTTGCTGCGTGACGGGCAGGATGTGGGATTGAGCGTGGCCGAGTTCACCTTGTTGCAGGCCATGGTCGCGCATCCCAACCGCGTGCTCAGCCGCGATCAACTCATCGACTGGCTCAAAGGCTATGAGCGCGATGCCTTCGATCGCAGCATCGACGTGCGCGTTGCTCGCCTGCGTCGCAAGATCGAAGATGATCCGGCCCATCCCGTTTACGTTCGCACCATCCGGGGGCAGGGTTACCTGTTCAATCCGTCAGGCGCTGGCGCCTGACCTCGCCTCAGCCGACCCGACCCTTCATGCAGCCCACTGCAGGACTGAGCGAAACCGGATCGGACAAGCGCACGCTGCGGCAGCAGACGTTGCGGGCGATGCTGGTACTGGTGTTGCTCCTGGAGCTGGCATTTGCCGGGGTCGCGCTGCTGTTCGTGCTCAAGCCCATGGCGCAGCGCTCGGCAGACGATCTCGCGGGTCTCATGGTGCTGTCCGCGCAAACCTGGGCAGAACTGCCTCCGCAAACCCGCCCGGCGTTTCAGCAAGAGCTGCACAACCGCTATCGTCTCAGCCTGTTGCCCGATATGCAGCCGCCTGCCGACAACGGCATGACGCACGGGCTTTACATCGGCTTTGTTGAACAGTCGCTGCAGCAACGCACCGGGCATGCGGTGTATTTCCGTCGGCAGACCGACGCGCAGGGACACATCTGGCTCTGGACCAGCATTCCCGCAGGCGGGCGCGACATCGGCGTGGGGTTCGATACCAGCCGCATCCAGACGCAACCCATCCGAGCCCTGTTGATCGGCCTCGCCCTGACCTTGCCGCTGTCGTTTCTGCTGGCCTTGTGGTGGGCGCGGCGCATTTCGCGGCCGCTGGTGTCCATGGAGCAGGCCGCAGCCGGGCTGGCGCGCGGCGATACCCCGCAGCGTTTGTCGCAGTCGGGGCCGCGTGAAATCGCCAACCTTGCGGCGCATTTCAATCAAATGGCCGAACGTATCGACGCCTTGCTGCAGGCGCGCACGACGCTGCTTGTCGGCGTATCGCACGATCTGCGCTCGCCCCTGGCGCGCATCCGCCTGGCGCTGGAACTGCAACGCATGGCGCCCACTCCCGAACGGCTCGACCAGATCGAGCGCGATGTTCTGGCGATGGACCGGCTGATCGGCGAGGTGCTTGCCCTCGCTCGCGGCCTGCGAGCGCAAGCCGCAGAAGACCTCGTCTTGAAGCCCTGGTTGCAAGAACGATTGCAGATGCACGATGAATGGGCGACATCACGCGGTGCAACCCTCGGCGTGCAATGCCCGGACGATCTGCACGCGTGGGTGGATGCCGCCGCCTTGCAGCGCGTTGCGGACAATTTTTTGACCAACGCGGTGCACTACGCCGCAGGCCCCATCACCTTGCAGGCGGGACCGGGCAGCTCACCCGGCCGGGTGCGTATTGCCGTGCTTGACCGCGGCCCTGGCATTCCCGCCGATCAGCTCGACGCGGTATTTGCGCCCTTCACCCGGCTCGATTCTGCCCGCACGCCGGGGCACGGCTCCGGCTTGGGTCTGGCGATCGCCAGGCAATTGGCGCAGCAGCACGGCTGGGCGGTTGGACTGCAGCAGCGTGACGGCGGGGGGCTGATCGCCTGGGTGGAGGTGCCGGTGTCGCCCATTCATTCAGTCTGAAGGGGGCTTGGCGGTGCGTTTGCGGCGCCGAACCCGCCACAGCGTCCAGATGACTAGCGCGATGGCAATACCGCCGTAGATGTAGAGCAGAAGATCGACATGGGCGGCGAACCAGTTGGAGTTCATGAAGTCAGTTTCCTGTCGCGGCAAGGATGAGCCAGGGCATTCACCCTATCATGCCGCTCATCGACGCAGCCATTTTCCGAACTTCGCATTCTCCACTTCCATGTCTTTGCGTGCGCTCAATCTGCCGACGCTGCTCACCTGGGCGCGCGTGGCGGCCATTCCGCTGGTCGTCGGGGTGTATTTCCTGCCAACCGACTGGATGACCCTGCCCGAGCGCAACCTCGCCGCGACCATTTTGTTCATTCTCAGCGCCATCACCGACTGGCTCGACGGCTATCTGGCGCGTAAATGGAACCAGACCTCCGCATTCGGCGCCTTTCTCGACCCGGTGGCCGACAAGCTGATGGTCTCTGCAGCCCTGCTCATCCTGCTGCAGCTCGGGCGCGTCGATGCCCTGGTGACGCTCATCATCATCGGCCGTGAAATCGCCATCTCCGCGCTGCGCGAATGGATGGCGCAAATTGGTCAGTCGCGTCGGGTGGCAGTGAGCTATGTCGGCAAGGTCAAGACGGCCGTGCAAATGGTGGCCATTCCCTTTTTGCTGTTCGGCGGAACCCTGTTCGGCATGGTGAATACGGTGCTGATCGGCCAGTGGCTGATCTGGGCGGCGGCAGTGCTCACGCTTTGGTCCATGCAGTATTACTTCCGCATTGCTCTGGCGGGGATGAAATTGACGTGAGCGCTGCACAGGTTGGCACG
Source organism: Thiomonas sp. UBA7699 (assembly GCF_002482605.1). Taxonomy (NCBI): domain Bacteria; kingdom Pseudomonadati; phylum Pseudomonadota; class Betaproteobacteria; order Burkholderiales; genus Thiomonas; species Thiomonas sp. UBA7699. The sequence continues at coordinate 4,185 of NZ_DLGH01000022.1, forward strand.
CCTGCCGTGCTGCGTCGTGTCATGCCCTGGGTGTTCGTGCTGATCTGGAGCACCGGCTTCATCGTCGCCCGCTATGGCATGCCCTACGCCCCGCCGCTGAAATTTCTCAGCCTGCGCTATGCCTTTTCGCTTTTGGTGCTGTTGCCGCTGGCCGCATGGCTGCGCACGTCATGGCCGCGCGGCGGCAAACAATGGCTGCATCTCGCCGTGGTGGGCGCCTTGTTGCAGGCGGGCTATCTGGGCGGGGTGTGGGCGGCGGTCAAGCAGGGCATTCCGGCCGGAACGGTGGCGTTGATCGTGGGCCTGCAGCCCTTGCTCACGGCGGTGCTGGTCTCGGCCGCAGGCCAGCGCATTCATGCTCGCCAATGGCTGGGCCTGCTGCTGGGCTTTGGCGGCTTGGCGCTGGTGGTCCTGCATAAGTTCGACGGTGGACAACTGAGCGCCCACAACCTGCTGCTGTCACTGCTCGCACTGTTCAGCATCACCGCCGGAACGCTGTGGCAAAAGCGCTTTGTTCGTCCGACCTCGGTCTGGGGCGCATTGAGCATTCAACTTCTGGCGGCCATGATCATCACTGCGCCGTTTGCGCTGCTGGAGACGGAGCCCGTGGTGTGGAACGGGCAGCTCATCGGGGCCCTGGCCTGGTCGGTGCTGGCGCTGACGGTCGGGGCAGGGGCCTTGCTCTATCTGCTCATTCAGCGCGGCGCGGCGGTGCAGGTGACCAGTCTGATCTACTGGGTGCCGCCCGTCACCGCCTTGATGGGCTGGGCCTTGTTCCACGAAACGCTCGGCCCGACGACCTGGGTGGGCATGGCGCTGGTGGCCGCCGGCGTCATCGCCGTGACCCGCAGGCCTACGACGGTGTTGATCCAGCGTTGAACAAATTTTCAGGAGATCCCATGAATGCAAGCCCATCGGCTTCGCCTCTGCGCATCGCCGTTCTGGCCGGTGACGGCATCGGGCAAGAGGTTGTGCCCGAAGGCCTGCGGGTGCTCGACGCGGCGGCCCGCCGTTTTGGCATCGCCCTGCAACTCGATCATTTCGACTTCGCCTCATGCGACTATTACCTGCGACATGGCGCGATGCTGCCCGCGAACTGGAAGGAGCAGATCGGCGGCCATGACGCGATTTTGTTCGGCGCCGTCGGCTGGCCGCAGACCGTGCCCGATCACGTCTCACTGTGGGGATCGTTGCTGCAATTCCGGCGTGAGTTCGATCAGTATGTCAATCTGCGTCCGGCAAAGTTGATGCCCGGCGTGCATGCGCCGCTGATCAAGCGAGACGGCAGCGCCTACGCGCCGGGCGAGATCGACATGCTGATCGTGCGCGAAAACACCGAGGGCGAATACTCCAGCATCGGCGGGCGCATGTTCGCCGGCACCGAGCGCGAAGTGGTCATCCAGGAAACGGTGATGAGCCGCATCGGCGTGGACCGCGTGCTGCGCTACGCCTTCGAGCTGGCACGCAGCCGTCCGCGCAAACACCTCACCTCCGCCACCAAATCCAACGGCATTTCCATCACCATGCCCTACTGGGACGAGCGGGTGCAGGCGATATCTGTCGACTATCCCGATGTGATGCGCGATCAGTTTCACATCGACATTCTCACCGCGCATTTCGTGCAACGTCCTCACACGTTTGATGTGGTGGTGGCGAGCAATCTGTTCGGCGACATCCTCTCCGATCTCGGCCCCGCGTGCTGCGGCACCATCGGCATTGCGCCTTCGGCCAATCTCAACCCGGAGCGGCGCTTTCCCTCATTGTTCGAGCCGGTGCATGGTTCCGCCCCAGACATCGCAGGAAAAGGCATTGCTAATCCCATCGCCCAAATCTGGAGCGCAGCGCTGATGCTTGACTTCCTGGGCCACCGCGAAGCGCACGACGCGATATTGCGGGCCATAGAAACCGTGCTCGCGACTGAGAGCGGCGCACCGCGCACCCCCGATATCGGCGGAACCGCGACCACGGCCGATCTGGGCCGGGCGGTGGCCGAATGCATTTGACTCATGGCTAGAATACGCGGTCTTGCGCAGGCAACACGACCGATGACACGCCGCATTGACACGAGCGAATGCCCCCGGCTCTAATCGCCCGATCACCGTCGCGCCCGTGCAGGGCGCGGGCTTCGCGTTTTATCCAGACCGATCCAGACTGAAGAGGGACACAAGTGAACAAGGCAGAACTGATTGAACACATGGCCAACAACGCCGATCTCAACAAGGCTCAAGCAGGCCGTGCGCTTGACGCGCTGATCGATGCCGTGCGCCGCACCTTGAAAAAGGGCGACAGCGTGTCGCTGATCGGCTTCGGCACCTTCGCCGTGACCAAGCGCGCTGCGCGCACCGGCCGCAATCCGCGTACCGGCGCCGCCATCAAGATCAAGGCCGCCAAGATTCCGAAGTTCCGTCCGGGCAAGGGTCTCAAAGACGCCATCAAGTAATTTGTTCCGGTGGCAGCGCGGTGCGATCCCAACGCTGCTGCTGCCGCTGCAGGCAATGACCGGGTGCTTAGCTCAGTTGGTAGAGCGGCGCCCTTACAAGGCGTAGGTCGGGGGTTCGAACCCCTCAGCACCCACCATCGGTTGTTGCATCGTCCGACTTCATTCTGATTTTCGCGGTTGTCTCGTCGCATTTTCCGGCGGCCTTGAACGACCGCAAACAATGTGGGCAGGTTCCCGCTTTGCACCCCTCTCCAAGCCCGCGCCACCATGCTCGAATCCATACGCAAACACAGCAAGCTGATGCAAATCGTGCTGTTCGTGTTGATCTTTCCGTCTTTCGTGCTGTTTGGAATTCAGGGCTACTCCAGCTTTGAGGGGAGCGCTGATGCGGCGGCGAAGGTGGGCGGTCAGACCATCAGCATGCAGCAGCTCGACGCTGCCAACCGCGACGAGATCGCACGCCTGCAAAGCATGCTCGGCAGTGCGGTGGACATCAAGCAGCTCGACACGCCCGAGCAAAAGCTGCGCACGCTCGACGGCATGATTCGCCAGACTTTGCTGCAACTCGAAGCCCGGCGCGAACATCTCGAAGTGACCGACGCTCAGGTGCAACAGGCCATTTTGCAGATTCCGCAAATCGCCGCGTTGCGCAAGCCCGATGGTAGTTTCGATGTGCAAGCCTATCGCAGCCTGATCGCCGCACAGGGTATGAACACCGCGCAATTCGAAGCGCAGGTGCGCGAGCAGCTCATCCTGCAACAGGTGCTCGGTGGCTTGGCCGGATCGGTGATCGACAGCCAGGCTCTGGCCACAGCCGCCGCCAAAGCGGCTGCGCAACAGCGCGAAGTGCGTCTGGCCCTGTTCAAGCCGGCAGACTACACCGCACAGGTGCAAGTGACCCCGCAAGAGGTCGAGACCTTCTACAAGAACAACACCGCCCGTTTCCAGAAACCCGAGTCAGCCGACATTCAGTATGTGGTTCTGAGCGCCGCTGAAGTGGCCGCGGGCATCAAAGTCACCGCCGAGCAGGCCAAGGCTTTTTACGACGCCAATTTGTCCAAATTTTCGACACCGGCCGAACGCCGCGCCAGCCACATTCTGATCGCAGTTCCTGCCGATGCCACAGCGGCGCAGCAAGAACAAGCCAAGGCGCGCGCCGAGGCCATCGCCAAGCAGGTGAAGGCCAACCCCGCCGAGTTTGCCGCGCTGGCGCGCAAGGATTCGCAAGACCCGGGCTCTGCTGAGAAGGGTGGTGATCTGGGCTATTTCACCGCTGATTCGATGGTCAAGCCCTTTGCCGATGCGGTATTTGGCATGCAGAAAATCGGCGAAATCGTCGGGCCGATCAAGACCCAGTTCGGCTATCACATCATCGAGCTCACCGGCATCAAGCCGGGCGCACAGCAGCCCTTCGATGCCGTCAAGGCCAGCATTGAAAAACAGTTGCAGCAGGAAGCCGCGCAGAAACAGATGTCGGCCGACGTGGAAGCCTTCACCAATGCGGTGTTCGAGCATCCGGACAGCTTTCAGGCCGTCGAAGACAAGCTGCATCTGAAGGTGCAATCCGCCAGCAACGTTACCCGCACGCCGCAGCCCGCAGCGCCAGATGCGGTCAGTCCGCTGTCGAGCAAAGCGTTCCTCGACGCGCTATTTGCCGAATCCAGCTTGCGCAACAAACACAATCTGCAGGCCATCCAGATTGCGCCCAACGTCTGGGCTTCTGCTCGCGTGCTGTCGTTCAGCCCGGCGCAGACCCTGCCTTTGGCGCAAGTGCAGACCCAGGCGCGGCAGATGTTGGTCGATCAGAAAGCGGCCGAACTCGCTCGCAAAGCGGGCGAGCAGGCGCTGAAGTCGCCCGCCACCCTCACTTTTGGCGCGCCCCAGACGATCAACCTGACCCAACCAACCCCTGGTGTTTCGCCGCTCATCGTTTCAAAGGCCTTCGGGCTGAGCGCCAGCAAGTTGCCCGCCACCGCCGGTGTTGATCTCGGCGCGCAAGGCTATGCCGTGCTGCAGCTCGACAAGGTGATCGAGGGCCAGGCGCCCGCACAACTGATCAGCGCAGCCGCCAACGCCGAGCAACAGGCGCTCACCCAGGGCGTGATGAACGCTTACATCGAAGCCTTAAAGAAGCGTTTCAGGGTGGAAATTCTCTACAAACCCAAGGCTGAACCCGCAGCCGCCGGCTGATTGCCGTGACTGCAGGTCTTCGAAAAGACCAAGACTTTCGTATAGAATGTTCGTTTTTCTGTGGTGGCTGTAGCTCAGTTGGTAGAGTCCAGGATTGTGATTCCTGTCGTCGTGGGTTCGAGTCCCATCAGCCACCCCACAGCATTAAATACAAAGCCCAACCCCTTCGGTTGGGCTTTGTGCTTTTTGGCTTACGCCAGCAGTGCTGCGGTTTGCAGGGCCATGACGCCTTCTTCGTCGGTGGGCAGGGCGAAGGCTGGGATGGGGCTGTTGCCGTGGGTGATGCAGGTCTGGCCTGCCGCGTTGGACAGGGGGTCGAGGCGCAGGCCCAGCCAGGACAGGGCATTGCACACTTCTTGCCGCACTCGGGCGCTGTGGGTGCCGATGCCGCCCGTGAAAACCAGGGCGTCGAGGCCGCCGATGTCTGCGGCGAGTGCGCCGATGTGATGGGCCACGCTGGCGGTGAACAGGGCGATGGCTTCTTGCGCGCGCGCATCGGGGCTGGCTTCGAGGGTGCGCATGTCGCCACTCAGGCCGGAAACGCCTTTGAGTCCGCTGTCGTGGTAGAGCATGGCGGTGATTCTCTGCGGGTCGAGGTGCTCTTCGGTGATCCAGTGCAGCACCAGGCCGGGGTCGATGGTGCCGCAGCGGGTGGACATGACCAAGCCGTCGAGTGCGGTGAACCCCATGGTCGTGCTCACGCTGCGCAGACCCCGCAGACCGCACAGGCTGGAGCCGCCTCCCAAATGCGCCACGATGACGGCGCCTTGCGCGCGCTCGCCCAGCAGCGGCGGCAGTTTGTGGGCGATGGCGTCGTAAGACAGGCCATGAAATCCGTAGCGTTTGAAGCCTTTGTCGTGCCAGTCGCGCGGGATGGCGTAGCGGCGGGCGAGATCGGTCTGCGTGGCGTGAAACGCGGTGTCGAAGCAGGCGATCTGCGGCACATCGGGCAGGCGGGCGGTGGCGGCGTCCACCCCGGAGAGCCCTGGCCCTTGATGTAGCGGGGCGAGGCTGCGCAGGGCGTCGAGGGCGGCGCGCACGGATGGTGTGATGCGCTGGGCCGATGTGAAGGTGGTGCCGCCGTGCACGATGCGGTGGGCGACGGCGGCAATGGGCCCACAGCTGGAGCCGCAAAGCGCCGGTGTGATGAGGGTGTCGAGCAGGGTGTCCACCTCGGCGGCGATGTCGCCGCGCGGATCGCTTGAAGCGGTGCGGTGAGTCTGGCCTTGCGCGTCGGTCCAGCGCAGGGTGGCCTGGCCGTCGTGGCTGTCGATCTCGCCGCGGAGTTGGGCGGCCTCTGGCAGGTGCGGCCCGTGGCAGCCGTCGAGTTTGAACAGGGCGAATTTCAGGCTGGCTGAGCCGGTGTTGAGGCAGAGCAGGGTGGGCGAGGGCATGGCGGATTGTCTTTACGCGTGGGTCGCGGCGTCGGTCGTGCCCATCTGGCCCGCGGCCCTGAGCAGGGCCTGGCGTTGCAGCACGGCCAAGGCGCAGGAGGCGAGCCGGGCTTCCACGCCATCGGCCCGGCTGGTGAGGATGATGGGCACGCGGGTGCCGATGACCAGCCCGGCTATGGTCGCGCCGCCGAGGTATTCGAGCTGCTTGGCCAGCATATTGCCCGACTCCAGATCGGGCGTGAGCAGAATGTCGGCCAGACCGGCTACCGGCGAGTTGATGCCTTTGGTCTTGGCGGCGGCCAGCGACAGCGCGTTGTCGAAGGCCAGCGGCCCGTCGAGAATGGCGCCAGTGATCTGCCCGCGGTCGGCCATTTTGCACAGCGCGGCGGCGTGCAGCGTGGCGGCCATATTGGCATTGACGGTCTCCACCGCGGCGAGAATGGCCATGCGTGGCGTTTCGACGCCCAGGGCCTGCGCCAGTTCGATGGCGTTTTGCGCGATGTCGCGCTTGGTGTCGAGATCCGGGGCGATGTTGATCGCTGCGTCGGTGATGAACAGCAGCCGGTCGGCCGCCGGGGCGTCGATGACGAACACATGGCTGGCGCGGCGGCCGGTGCGCAGGCCGGTCTGGGCGTCGAAGGCGGCGTGCATCAATTCGTCGGTGTGCAGCGCGCCTTTCATCAGCGCGCCGACCTTGCCGTTGCGCGCCAGTTCGACCGCCAGCGCGGCGGCGGCGTGGCTGTGCTCGGTGGACATGAGTTGCCAGGGAGAGAGGTCGATGCCCGCGGCCTCTGCCGCCGCGCGGATGCGGGTTTCCGGGCCGATCCACACGGGTTCGATCAACCCGGCCTGGGCCGCGTCGATGGCGCCCTGGATGGAGACTGCGTTCACCGGATGCACCACGGCCACGCGCATGGGTTTGAGGCCCTTGCAGCCCTCGCGCGCTTTGCTCACCAGCGCGAGCAGACGCTGGCCCGGATCGACCAAATGCAGTTGCGGCAGATGGGTACGCGGGCGGCAGATTTTTTGCGTGGGCGCCTGTACCAGTGCCTGCCCGGAGGCGATGGTTTCGCCGCGCTGGTTGACCACTTTGCAGTCGAAGCGGATCTGGTGGCGCTCGGTCAATTTTTCGCGTGCGGTCACCGAGGCGGTCACGGTGTCGCCCAGCATCACCGGGTGGTCAAACGACAACGATTGATCGACGTACACCGTGCCAGGCCCCGGCAGTTCGGTGCCGAGCAGGTTGGACAGCAGCATGCCGCTCCACATGCCGTGCGCCACCACCTGGTGAAACGGCGTGCTGCGGGCAAATTCCTCATCGACGTGCGAGGGGTTGGCATCGCCCGACATCACGGCAAAGGTGGAAATGTCGGCCCGGGTGAGGGTGCGCTGCAGGGTGGCAGAGTCGCCCAGGGAGATTTCGTCGAAGGTGCGGTTGCAGATCGTGTCGGTCATGAGAAGAGTCTCGTAGAGTGAGTTCAGCGCTGCAGCACATACTCGCCGGGCGCTTCGGCCAGCGGGGGATAGTCCACACTGCCGCAGGCGGGCGGCGCGACTTGCTGCGCGCTGCCTTTGGCCACCAGCCATTGCTCCCAGCGCGGCCACCAGGAGCCTTCTTCGGCCTGCGCTATTTGCACCCAATGCGCCGGGTCGATGTAAGGGCGACCGCCGGGGTGCAGCGCCCAGCGATAGTGGCGGCGTGGATGGCCGGGCTCGCTCACGATGCCCGCGTTGTGCCCGCCGCTGGTGAGCACAAAGGTCACTTCGGAGTCGGCCAGCAGGTGAATCTTGTAGACCGATTTCCACGGTGCGACATGGTCGGTCTCGGTGCCGACGACGAACCAGGGCGCGGTCACGTTTTCCACCGCGACCGGGCGGCCATCGACGGCGTAGTGCCCTTCGGCCAGGGCGTTGCGCAAGTAGAGCTTGCGCAGGTATTCGCTGTGCATGCGATAGGGCATGCGGGTGGCGTCGGCATTCCAGGCCATGAGGTCGTTCATCGGCGCGCGCTCGCCCATGAGGTAATCGCGCATCAGGCGCGACCAGATCAGGTCGGACGAGCGCAGCATCTGGAAGGTGCCGGCCATCTGGGTGGTGTCGAGATAGCCCTGCGACCACATCAGGTCTTCGAGAAAACTGATCTGGCTCTCATCGGTAAACAGGGTGAGTTCGCCGGCTTCGGTGAAGTCGGTCTGCGCCGCGAACAGGCTGACACTGGCCAGACGTTCGTCACCGCGCCGCGCCAGCGCTGCGGCCGCGATGGACAGCAGGGTGCCGCCCAGACAGTAGCCCGCGGCATGCACCTTGCGGCCGGGCAGGATGGAAGTCACCGCGTCCAGCGCGGCAAAGGGGCCGAGGTGCAAATAGTCATCCATGCCCAGATCGCGTTCGTCCGCGCCCGGGTTTTTCCACGACAGCATGAACACCGTGTGGCCCTGATCGACCAGAAACTTCACCAGCGAGTTGTGCGGCGACAGGTCGAGGATGTAGTACTTCATGATCCACGCCGGCACGATGAGCACCGGCTCGGCCTGCACCGTGGGCGTGGTCGGGCTGTACTGGATGAGTTCCATCAGGCGGTTGCGCAGCACCACTTTGCCCGGGGTCGCCGCCAGCTCGTGGCCGGGGCGAAACTGCTCCGCCCCCGCGGGCGGGCGTTTGTCGAGTAGGCGCTGGGCATCGTCGAGCCAGTTGCGCAGACCTTGCGCCAAATTGGCGCCGCCGCTGCTCAGGGTGCGCTCCAGCACTTCGGGGTTGGTCCAGAAAAAGTTGCTGGGCGAGAGCATGTCCATCCACTGACGCGCCATGAAGGCCACCACCTGCTCGTGATGCGGCGACACGCCGCGCACGCCGTGGGCGGTGGCATCGACGAGTTGTTCGCGCAGCAAAAAGCGCTGGGCCAGCAGGTTGAACGGAAACTGCTGCCACTGCGCCGCACTGAAGCGCCGGTCGTTGGGGGTAGGGGCGACGCAGTCGGAGCAGGGGGTGCGGTCGGCGCGCAGGGCGTGCGTGCCCAATTCTGCGGCGTAGCGCAGCCATCGCCCCTGCATCTCCAGCGCCTGTGCGGCGAGACTGGCCTGCTTGCCGGGCGAGGCTGCCATGTGCATGGCCCAGTCGGCAAAGGCCAGGCCGAGCGCGGCGGGCGACAGGCCGAGCGTGGCCTTGGCCGTGAGAGCGTGCAGCGCCCGGTCGATCAGTTCGCGCATGGCTTGCTCGTGGTCGGGCGGGGTGAGCGCCTGCGCGTCGGCGGGAGGCAGAGGGATGCTGGGCGCGGCGACTGCGCCCAGCGCGCCAGCCGGAACGTCGGCTACGGCATTGGCGGGGGCCACGGGCGGCGATTCGGCGGCCTTGCTCACAGCTTGTTTCACTGGCAAGGGCGTTGTGGCGGTTGCCGGGGCGGTAGTGCGCAACTTGCGCGGCTTGCGGCTTGGGGCTTGGATCTGGCTCTCAGGAAACTCGCCGGGCCGCCCTAATGGTTCCTGGCCCTTTGAGGGGAGAGCCGAGCGAAGCGCTGGTTTTCGGGGTGGGCTCATATCGCTTCTCCTTGATAGATCATTCCATTTGAATGTCGCAGTGCAGCATGGCACTTGATCCGCATCAAGTCGGCGGGGTATGCAGATGCAACGCGCAGATGCAATGCGCCACGCCGTTCTGTCACGCCGCTGGCGAAACACTTCCTGCAAAATAGCACTCCATCATGAAATTACGAGAAAGCCGGTTATGCGCGTCACAGTCATAGGAGCGGGTTATGTGGGTCTGGTGACCGCCGCGTGTTTTGCCGATGTGGGCAATCAGGTCACCTGCATCGAGCGCGATGCCGAGCGCCTGTCTGCACTGCGCGACCGGGCCGAAGTGCCCTTCTACGAGCCGGGTCTGAGCGATCTGGTGCGGCGCAACATCGAGCAGGGCCGGCTGACCTTGAGCCCGAGCATCGCCGAAGGGCTGCCGGGTTCGCAGGTGTGCTTCATTGCGGTGGGCACGCCGTCGCTGCCCAATGGTCAGGCCGATCTGTCTCAGGTGGAAGGCGCCGCCACGGAAATCGGCCGCGCCATGACCGGACCGCTGGTGGTGGTGCAGAAGTCCACCGCGCCGGTGGGCACCATTCCCAAGGTGCGGGCACTGGCCGAGGCCGAACTGGCCAAGCGCGGCTTGGCGCACAGTCTGGGCGTGGTGAGCAACCCGGAATTTCTCAAGGAAGGTTCCGCCATTGAAGATTTCACCCGCGGCGACCGCATCGTGCTGGGCAGCGACGACCCGCAGGCCATCGCCACCATGCGCGAGCTGTACCGGCCGTTCAACCGCAATCACGAAAAAATCATGGTGATGGACGCCGCCAGCGCCGAACTCACCAAATACGCCGCCAACGCCATGCTGGCCACGCGCATCTCGTTCATGAACGAACTCGCCCGCATCGCCGAAGCGGTGGGGGCGGACATCGAGCAGATTCGCAAAGGCATCGGCGTCGATCACCGCATCGGCAGCCATTTTCTCTACGCCGGCGCGGGCTATGGTGGCTCGTGCTTTCCCAAAGACGTGAAGGCCCTGGCGCACACCGCGCGCGAACTCGGGCTGCACGCCGAGCTGGTGGAGGCGGTGGAGTCTGTCAACCAGCGGCAGAAGCTGCGGGTGTTCGAGAAAATCAGCGACCACTATCAGGGCAAGCTGGCTGGCAAGACTATCGCCCTGTGGGGCCTGGCCTTCAAGCCGAACACCGACGACATGCGTGACGCGCCCAGTCTGGACCTCATCACCGCGCTGCTGCAGGCCGGTGCGCGAGTGCAGACCTGGGACCCGGTGGCGGTAGAAATGGCGCGGCGCCTGCTGCCCGAGCATCCCGCGCTAGAGTTCGCCGCCGACGCCCGCGCCACGCTGAGCGGCGCGGATGCGCTAGTCGTCATCACCGAATGGCATGCCTTCCGCTCGCCCGATTTCACCTCTCTGGCCGCCACCCTGCGCGACCGCGTGGTGTTCGACGGCCGCAATATCTGGGACCCGGAGTTCGTGCGCAGCACGGGCCTGCGTTACTACGGCATCGGTCGCGGCTGAATTTTGGGCCTTTGGAATTGCCGAAATGGGTTGGACGGGTTTTATCTTCCCCAGTGCACGGACTTGTGGAGTGACAAGCAGAAGGCTTCGACGCCGCTTAACTCCATTCGTAAGAGCGTAGGAGGCGTTTAGTTGCCAGCATTCACTATCAAGCGAGAGGCGTATACCGCGATCGAGACGGAGCATTCATGTGTGCATTCCGCGCGTGAGCTCCGGTTACGCATTATTAAGGACGGTCGGCCAACCTTTTATCGTCAGTGCACACGCTGCGGAAACGCTGGGAAGGCAATAGCCAGGGGCGAGGCTATAACCGAGCTAAACGGCTTTGAGGCGCCATCCTTCGACAACGAGCTTGAGCCAAGGTGGTATGCACGCAAGCAGGCTTCTTACGTCGCTACTTTTTATGCCATCAAGCCCGCCTTGGAGGCTGAGTATCAAGCGTATCTGTCCTCAAAACTTTGGTACGTGAAGCGCAATGCGGCAATACGAAAAGCTAACGGTATCTGTGAGTGTTGCGAGCACTATCCAGCCACCCAAGCCCACCACATTACATATGAGCGGATTGGCCAAGAGTTGCCATCAGATCTCATGGCCGTATGCTCTTTTTGTCACGAATTGCTTCACGGCAAGAAAGCGCTCTAACCATTCAGTTCTCCGGGGAAAAACCTGCTGCGCGCTCTTTGCGCGGTTACTTCAAGCGTTGACCACCGCCACAAGCTATTCGCTCATCCTTTTTTCCTCTCTACACGCCTCAAGCCCGACAGACTCCTTGGCCCGAGTCCTGTCAGTTAATCAGCACGATCTCCTTGCCGTAGGGGAAGAAGGCCAGACCGGCCAGCTTGATGTGCTGCAGGGCGAAGGGAATGCCGATGATGGTGATGGCGCATAGCACGGCCGAAACCAGGTGTCCCAGCGCCAGCCACCAGCCGAACAGGATGGCCCAGATCAGATTGCCCAGGGCGCCGATGCCGCTGCCCAGCGTGCCCGCAGGTTTGTCCGCCACTTTGCGGCCGAAGGGCCAGAAGCTGAAGGTGCCGATGCGGAAGGCTGCAATCGCCCAGGGAATGCCGATGATGGTGATGGCGCAGATCAGCGCGGTGAACCACCAGGCCAGGCCCATGACAAAGCCGCCGAGGATGAACCAGAGAATGTTGCCGATCAGTCGCATGAAATTCCTTGGATGACGAACAGGGGTATTTTGCTTGACATGCGGCCTTGGCCCGCGGATTGCAAAGACAGGGGCAGAAGTCCTGCCGCATGACGGGTTGAGGTGAAGCAGACGGGGGTTTTTCCCGCTCTGGCGTCAATCGACCGACGGCAGGACGTGCAAACGTCAGGAAATCGTCGCCGCCATGTCGCCCTCTGCCTTGCCCGATCCGCTGAGTTGGACCGAACTGCTGCGCGTGTTCGGCGGTCTGGTCGTCGTCATCGTGGTGTTGGTTGCCGCGCTGTGGTTGTTCAAACGCTTTCAGACAGGCCTGCGCACGCCCAGCGGCCCGATGCGGGTGCTGGCTACCCTGAGCCTGGCGCCGCGCGAGCGTCTGCTGCTGGTTCAGGTCGGTGAGCAGCAACTGCTGCTGGGGTCGAGCGCGCAGGGTCTGGCCTGTCTGCATGTGCTGAGCACGCCCATTGAGTTGCAGCCGCCAGCGGCGGGGCAGGGCCTTGGCGCCCCACTGCCGCCGACCTTTCCTGACTGGCTGCGGCGCGCTGTTGAGCAGCGCGGAAAGGCCAAGCCATGATGCGCGCGCACTTGCTGCGGCCCTCGCGCTGGTTGCCGCGCGGTTTGGCGGCCGCCTTGCTGCTCTTACCGCTGTGGGCGAGCGCGCAGGTGTTGCCCGCGTTCACCTCCAGCCCGGCAGCGGGCGGCGGCACCGAATACAGCTTGAGCGTGCAGACCCTGCTGTTCATGACCGCGCTGGTGTTCCTGCCGGCCATGCTGCTGATGATGACGGCGTTCACCCGCATCATCATCGTGCTGTCGCTGCTCAAGCAGGCGCTGGGTACGACCACGGTGCCGCCCAGCCAGGTCATCGTCGGGCTGTCGCTGTTTCTCACCTTCTTCGTCATGAGCCCGGTGCTCAATCAGGTGAACGATGTGGCGATCAAGCCGCTGATGGACAACCAGATCACCATGCAGCAGGCGCTGCAAACGGGCGCCGCGCCGCTGCGCACCTTCATGCTGGGGCAGACCCGGCAGGAAGACCTGGCGCTGTTCGTCAAGCTCTCGGGGCACAAGGCGCTGGACAAGCCCGCAGACACGCCCATGAGCCTGCTGGTTCCGGCCTTCGTGACTTCCGAGCTGAAGACCGCTTTCCAGATCGGCTTCGTGATCTTCATCCCCTTTCTGATCATCGACATGGTGGTGGCCGCGGTGCTGATGTCGATGGGCATGATGATGCTCTCACCCGTCACCGTGTCGTTTCCGCTCAAGCTCATGCTGTTCGTGCTGGTGGGCGGGTGGGAACTGGTGATCGGCTCGCTGATGCAGAGCTTCGTTCACTGAATTCGAGAACGACATGACTCCAGAAACCATTACCACCATCGCGCAGCAAGCGCTGTGGGTGACTTTTCTCGTGGCGCTGCCGCTGCTGGGGGTGGCGCTGGTCGTCGGTCTGGTGGTGAGCCTGATTCAGGCGGCCACCCAGCTCAATGAAATGACCCTGAGCTTCGTGCCCAAGGTGCTGGCGATGGGGCTGGCCGGGGTGATTGCCGGGCCGTGGATGTTGCATGTGATGATGGACTTCACCATCCGTCTGTTCCAGAGCATTCCGCATCTGCTCAACGGCGGCTGATCGCGCTGCGCACCGACATGATTCATTTCACCAGCACCCAGATCGAGACGTGGATCGGCGCGTTTTTCTGGCCGTTCGTGCGGGTGCTGGCCATGCTGTCGCTGGCGCCGGTATTCAGTATGGGCAGCCTGCCCACGATGGTGCGCGTCGGTCTGGGTGTGCTCATCGCCGTGGCCATCGCCCCGGCCTTGCCCTCCATGCCACCGGTGCAGTTCGGCACGGCGACGGCGTGGATGTTGTTGTTGCAGCAATTGCTGGTCGGCGGGGCCATCGGCTTGTCGATGACCCTGATCCTCAGCGCGGTGATGTTCGCCGGTAGCGTGATCGGTCTGCAGATGGGCATGGGATTTGCCACCCTGTTCGACCCGGTGCAGGGCGTGCAGGTCACCAGTCTGGCGAGCTTTCTCAATATGGTCACGATGCTGCTGTTTCTGGCGGTCAACGGCCACCTCATTTTGCTGGCGGTGATTGCGCGCAGCTTCACCCTGCTGCCGGTCGCCCCCAATCTGGGGCTGGCTGCGCAGACCTGGTTCACCCTGGCGCAGCAGGGCGGCAGCGCCATTTTCAGCCTGGGGCTGGCGCTGGCAGCGCCGGTGATCGGGGTGCTGCTCATCGCCAACCTCGGGCTGGGCGTGCTGACCAAACTCGCGCCGCAGCTCAATCTGTTCGCCGTGGGTTTTCCGATGTTTTTCATCATGGGTTTTCTGGCGCTGTATCTGGTGATGCCGGTGATGCAGAACGTGGTGCAGCATCTGGTGGATGTGGGTCTGAGTCTGTCCGGTCAGGTGCTGCAACAAAGCGGCCCTGCTGCAACGTAGCGGGAGCAAGACATGGCTGAAGACAGCGCCCAGGAAAAGGAATTACCCGCCTCGCAAAAGCGCAAGCAGCAGGCGCGCGAAAAAGGGCAGGTGGCGCGTTCGCGCGATCTCACCTCCAGTCTGCTGCTGCTCGGCATGGCAGCCGTGGTGTACACCGCGGGGGGATGGTTCTACGACATGGGGCGCGAGTTGCTGCAGACCGGGCTGACGGTTTCTGCCAGCGCTTCGAAAGACCCCGCCGCCATGTTGCAGGCCGCGGGCCGGGTGCTGGTGCTCGGGCTCATCGTGCTGGCGCCGGTGCTGGCGCTGACCTTTGTGGCCAGTGCGGTGGGCGGAGTGGCCATGGGGGGCTGGGTGTTCAGCACCGAGGCGCTCGCGCCGGACTTCAGCCGTCTCGATCCGGTCAAGGGTATCGGGCGCATGTTTTCCATCACCGGGCTGGGCGAACTGGGCAAGGCCTTGCTCAAGGCCACTGTAATTGCGGTGATCGCGGGCATCGTGATCTGGAACGAACGCGGCGAGCTGCTCGGCCTGCTGCAGGTGGAGCCTCGACTGGCGCAGATGCAGCTCGGTCAGATCACCGCCCGCGCTTTTCTGTGGATGGCTTCGGGCACGCTGCTGGTGGCGGCCGTCGATGTGCCGTGGCAGTTGTTCCAGATGAACAAAAAGCTCAAGATGAGCCGCCAGGACCTGCAGGACGAAATGCGCGAAAGCGAGGGCAATCCGCAGATCAAGCAGAAGATGCGCGAGTTGCAGCGCGAGCGCGCCCGCAAGCGCATGATGGCCGCCGTGCCCAAGGCCGATGTGGTGGTGACCAACCCGACGCACTATGCCGTGGCGCTGGCCTACAAAGAGGGCAAGAACCGCGCCCCGGTGGTGTTGGCTCTCGGGGCCGATCGGGTGGCCGCGCGCATTCGCGAGATTGCCGCCGAGCACAACGTGCCGGTGATCGAAGCGCCGCCGCTGGCGCGGGCGCTGTTTCACCACGCCGAACTGGAGCAGGAGATTCCGGTGGCGCTGTACAACGCCGTGGCGCTGCTGCTGGCCTATGTGTTTCAGTTGCGCGCCGCCCCGCAGAGGGCGGTAGAGCCCGACGACTGGGAAATTCCCGCTGAATTTGTCGTGAACGAGTAAGCCCCATGGCCACTTCCCCTTCTTCCTCCCCGACCGTCATGCCGGCCTGGCGCAGGCTGCTGGCGCGCATGGACTGGCGCATGCTCGCCGCGCCGATTCTGGTGGTGCTCATCCTGATGATGCTGGTGGTGCCGCTGCCCACCTTCGTCCTCGACATGCTGTTCACCTTCAACATCGTGTTGTCGCTGATCATCATGCTGGTCACGCTCTATCTCACCCGGCCGCTGGACTTCGCCGCGTTTCCCACCGCGCTGCTGTTCACCACGCTGCTGCGGTTGTCGCTCAACGTCGCGGCGTCGCGGGTCATTCTGCTGCACGGGCAAAACGGCGAGGGCGCCGCCGGGGCAGTGATCGAATCGTTCGGCAAGTTCGTGGTGGGCGGCAACTACGCGGTGGGCATCATCGTGTTCGCCATTCTGGTGGTGATCAACTTCGTGGTGATCACCAAAGGTGCCGGGCGCATCGCCGAAGTGAGCGCGCGCTTCACCCTCGACGCCATGCCGGGCAAGCAAATGGCCATCGACGCCGACCTCAACGCCGGTCTGATCGACCAGGAAGAAGCGCGCAAGCGCCGCGCTGACGTGGCGCAGGAAGCCGACTTCTACGGTGCGATGGACGGCGCGAGCAAGTTCGTCCGCGGCGATGCGGTGGCGGCCATTCTCATTTTGTTCATCAACCTGATCGGCGGGTTGATCATCGGCGTGTTCATGCACGGCCTGGGTCTGGGCGAGGCGGCGCAGAACTACACCCTGCTGTCCATCGGCGACGCGCTGGTGTCGCAGATTCCGGCGCTGGTCATCTCCATGGCTGCGGGTATTGTCATCAGCAATGTGTCCACCGGGCAGGACGTGGGGCGGCAGCTGGTCAGCCAGTTGTTCAACCAGCCGCGCGTGCTCGCCATCACCGCGGGCATTCTGGGGCTGGTCGGTCTGGTGCCGGGCATGCCGCATCTGGCGTTTCTCGGCGCGGCGGCGGTGCTGGGCGGGGTGTTGTGGTGGCAGCTCAAAAAGCAGAAGCAGGCCGCCGCACAGGCGCAGGCCGCGCCTGCGGCCGCAGCGCCGGCCGAGCCGGAAGAAGTGAGCTGGGAGCAGATCGAGCCGGTCGACACGCTGTCGCTCGACGTAGGCTACCGCCTCATTCCGCTGGTCGACCGCAACCAGGGCGGCGAGCTGCTCGGGCGCATCCGTGGCGTGCGCAAAAAATTCGCGCAGGAGATGGGATTCCTCGTCGCCTCGGTGCACATCCGCGACAACCTCGAACTGCGGCCCGGCGGCTATCGCATCGCGCTCAAGGGGGTGGACGTGGGCAGCGGCGAAATCTTCCCCGATCTGCTCATGGCCATCAACCCTGGGCAGGTCATGGGCGATCTGCAGGGCACGCCGACCAAAGACCCGGCCTTCGGCCTGCCCGCGGTGTGGATCAATAAAGAGCAGCGCGACCGCGCGCAGGCGCTGGGCTATACCGTGGTCGATCCCAGCACGGTGTTGGCCACCCATTTGCACCACCTGCTGCAAACCCATGCGGCCGAGTTGCTCGGGCGCGAAGAAGTCGAAGGGCTGCTGGCGCATCTGTCCAAGCGTTCGCCCAAGCTGGTGGAAGATCTGGTGCCCAAGCTCATTTCCGCCGACCGGCTGCGCAAGGTGCTGCAGAACCTGCTGACCGAGGGCGTGCCCATTCGCGACATGCGCACCATCGCCGAAGTGCTGGCCGAACACGCGGGCCAGGTGAGCGATACCGACGAGCTGACCGCCCGCGTGCGGCTGGCGCTGGGCGCCTACATCGTGCAAAGTTTGTCGCCCAATGGGCAGGAACTCTCCGCCGCGGTGCTCGACGGGCAGCTGGAACAGATTCTGCTTTCAAGCCTGCGCGCCGACCCGCAACAAGCCGCGGTCGAGCCCGGGCTGGCGCAGCGCCTGATGGACAAGGCGCGCGATCTGATGCAGCGTATGGAAGCGCAGGGCGCCACCGGCGTGCTGCTGGTGAGTGCGCCGCTGCGGCAGTTTCTCGCCCGGCTGCTGGCGCGCAGCGCGCCGCGGCTGCGCGTGCTGTCCTATGCTGAAATTCCCGACCAGAAACAGGTCAAGGTCACCGCCACGCTGGGGGCGTAAATGCTGGAGTCTGAATCGTGAAAATCAAACGCTATACCGGTACCAATACCCGCGAGGTGCTGACCCGCATCCGCAACGATCTCGGCGCCGATGCGGTGATCCTGTCGAATCGGGAAATCGTCGGCGGCGTCGAATTAATGGCGGCGGTGGACTTCGACGCCAGCCGGTTTCCGTCGGACGAGCCGGGCGAAGGGGGGGCGGGTACTAAGGCTGCGGTGCAAACCCCTCCCCACCCCAACCCTCCCCACGAGTGGGGAGGGAGCACGCCGAGGGTGGCTTCAGAGAACAAGGCCGTTGAAATCGCCAAGGCGTCGCCACCATGCACCGAACTCTCCTCCCCTACCCGTGGGGGAGGCTGGGAGGGGCATCCGAAGGACGCGC
>NZ_DLGH01000027.1:0-76129 GCF_002482605.1 Thiomonas sp. UBA7699
AAAATTCCATCGGCACGAACAATACTTGTAGCCAACGAGCGCATCGGTGTGCGACAGCAGGATGCGCGCCATCGTCATGTGGAAGCGATGGGCCTGGAGGTCCGCCGGGCCTCTGGGACGCGGTAGGGTCAGCCGTAGGCATCGCTGGGCGTTGAACTCACTCCAGTCGGGGCCAACGACTTGCCCCGCGCGTTCCAGCATCTTGCGGGACTGCTCGTTCTTGCCGTTGACCAGGGCAACGGCGACCGTACCCTTCGGGTACTCCAGCTTTTCGGCGAGCAGGTTCATCCAGCGCACCAACTTGTTCAAGGTCTCATCGTCGGCAAACACAAGGAACTGATGGCGTTGCTCGTCATCCAGAAACGCCGGCAATTGCGCGTAGAGGGGGTACAGCAGGTCGTGGAGATAGATGTAGCTCTGCCGGCGTCCTTGCTCGTGGCTCCGCGTGGTTGCGGTCAGTACCCGCTGTGCCCACTCGGGCGTGAGTTCGTCCAGCGTCATCTCGGTGATGTCGATGGAGATCAGCGGGAATCCTAGCGACTTTCCGATCAGCGCCTTCCGCCCGTCAAAGGCGTGGCCGAGTTCAATTTCAACGCCGCCCAGCACCATCGGCTCGGCCTGGACCGGCGGCCCGAGCACAGCCACGTCAAGCCGGAATGTGCTGCCGAATGGCGTC
Source organism: Thiomonas sp. UBA7699 (assembly GCF_002482605.1). Classification (NCBI taxonomy): domain Bacteria; kingdom Pseudomonadati; phylum Pseudomonadota; class Betaproteobacteria; order Burkholderiales; genus Thiomonas; species Thiomonas sp. UBA7699. The sequence continues at coordinate 677 of NZ_DLGH01000027.1, forward strand.
TCCAGGGGATGCTCGGTTGCCACCTGGTCGGCGCCGAGCAACAAGTTGCCTTCCAGCGGATAGTCCGACGCATCCGCATCCTTGAACGCCCACGGCATCGCAAGCCCGGCATGCAGGCGTCGTGAGAGTTCAGCCGCGACAAGTTCTTTCGCCCGCCGGTGTTCAGGGCTTTCCTGCACGGCGCGTCACCGGCTGGCCTCTTCATCGTCGAAGTGCGCTTTGGGGTTGAAGGTGTGCTGGGCAGGAAGCACCCGGAAATGGGAGCGCCGACGCAACTTCCCACTCTCGAAGGAAGGGCTGACCCACGTCACCATCTGCCGTGATGCGCCGGGAGATACCAGGGGCCACAGCTTGCGCGCATGTTCCCGACTGCGAACGTCGCGCGCGGCGATCGTGGTCTGGAAAATCCCTTTTCGAGAGAAGACAACGATCGCCTCGTCCATTCCTGTCTCTCCCTTACGGCGATACGGCCGCTAATTTCGTGGTGCCATCCAGCTTGCGGTGAATCAGCGATACCAGCGTCAGGATGTCCAGTGCGTCCTGTTCGGACATGGGCCAATTCGTCTTGGGCGCATGGGCCAGCGGATTGCGCACGGCACCAAATAGGCCAATCAGCAAGTTGGTAAAGCCTTTCTGCTCGCTCTTTTCGGACTCGGTGGTGAGCGGTCCCAAGGCGAGAACGGGTTGCTGGCCTGCGAATGCCTTGTTCACCAAGTCCGCGCCATCGCCGTTCAGGCCCGACAACAGGCGAATCCGCTCCGCAACACCTTTCGTTGCCTCGAACACGGCATGGAAGTAGTTTTCGTCCACCAACTCCGCGCGGCAGTAGTTCAGCACTTCCGCATGGACGACGCGGCTTTCCAGCGCGGCCTTGAGTCGTCCCGCGCGGGCGCGAGCGGCATCAAGCGTCGTGGCCTTGTCGGCGTACCCGACCTTGCCGTCGTCGCGCACGTAGAAACCGGAGAAGGCAAGGACGACATTGAGTTCGTCGCGCCGCCAGGCGAACGTCGCAGGATCGCGGGCATAGCTCACCGGGTTCATCGCGCGATTGATGAACATGATGAGATGGTTGCCGATTTGGTGGTGGTTCTGCGCGCCGGCCAGCGCATTGAACAACCGCTTCCACTTGGTCATGCCGGGCGACGTGTCGGCAATCTCGATTTCTTGCAGCAGGCGTTCGATCTGCGTGCCGCTCAGGCCACGCTCGGTATCGGCGAGCACGCGGCACGCAGCTTCAAGGTGCTGTGAGCTGAACGGTGGAATGCGTGTCATGAGTTTTCCCTGTTACCTCTCAAGCCCATTCAAGCATGGTGATGATCGCCCGCCCCTCGGTTCCAACCTCCACAAACAGGGCATGCTCGTAGCCAAGCTGCTGCTTATAGCCCCGAAGTTTCCGAAGGTCGATTTGCCGGTCAACACGGCTCGTTGACTTCTTTAACTCGAAGACCAGATAGTTGTTTCTCGTGCCTCGTCGATGAACGATCACATCTGGAAATACGGTCTTCGCCTCATCATCCTCGCTGTCCGGATACAGCTCCAGATGTCCGAGCCTCTTCGGCTCAGCGCCATCCCGGTTGTATTCGCAATCTACGGTCCAATCAGGAAAATGCCGTTGGAGATACATCGCGAAGCGAAAGGTGATGGATCGTTCGTTGGTGTCGATACCGAGCAAGTCACGGTCATTGACCAGTAGTTCGGACAACGCGCGAGCCACGGCCTCGCCTGGCGGATGGTGATTGAGGTACCGAATTTGTTCTTCGGACAATGCCATTTCCATGCTCGCCTACTGAAGACTCACGTCAAAGGGCGCATACACCGATCGAAACATCGTCAGAATTTTCCGTCTGGCTTCGTCCAGTTCGTCGGCAACGCGATGCGTGAGCATGTACGTGGGGCAATTCGGCTGACCGCACCCACAGTGCCTGATCTCCCCTTCCTTGAGACGGGTCACAAAGATGCGACGAAGCCCATCGACCTGGCGAACCACCTTTGCAAGCACTGCCTGGATGCGTTGATCTCGAAGATGATGGATCGAGGGGATACGCCTGATCTCGTCTCCCTCGCGCGTCCGCCAAACGCCGGTGTTGAGTGCGCCAATGGTGTCTTCGATCGCCTGCTGAAAGGCAGGCAGGGAGCTTTCCTGCTGAAACGGTGTCCGAAAGACCGGGCGATCGAACACGGCCGCCATCAACTGCAGTGCATCGGCATCCGAGAGATCGGGGAAGTCGTCCACGAACTTTCGGATCTCCATCTCAGCGTCGGGAAACTCGATGCCATGGACGAAACGATGCAGCAGGTACTCGGCGCGAAGCCGCAGGTTCTCCTCGAATTCCACACCTGACCATATCGTCACATGCGCAACACCGAGGGATGCCGCGGCTTGCTCGATTCGAGTTCGGCTGGCGTCCGAAACAGGGCCACGAGAGACGAACTTGAAAGCATTCGGCGTCCCGCCAGCGGCTTTGACCGCCTTGGACATATCGCCCTTGGCCTTCGCTAGGGTCAGCGTGTCCCGGTTCGCGCATTGGATGATGGTCTTGCGTGCCGGCTGGTCGTCGAATGGCTCGATACCCGCGATGTCCCGCCCTTTGTCGCCTCCCGATTGGCCATGCCAGATCAGGTCACGCCAGCCAGCGCGCACGTGGTATGCAAAGACAAGGCGCTCAAACTGGATGCCGCTGTAGTCCTCGAAATGAATCGGAGAAACCGTTGTCGTCGCCATACTCTCCCCCTTTTCCTTGGCTATTTGTCTTCAGTACGCCTCTCTACGCTCCAGTGAGTTCCCGCGATAGCAATTGAAAGCCACCATGTCGTCATGCGGTGGCAACTCATATCGCCGGACAACCACGGAGTTCGACATGGAGAATAACCCGACAGGAAACATAGGCCGAGTCAACGGTACCGAGATGCGCTCGCCGTCCGCCCTCCCCCTGCCCGGCTCGATCGCCTACGGCGATCTCCCCCAGTTCCCGAAGCACGGCCTGCTGCCATTTCGGCGCACCATCCGCCGTCATGAGTTGCGTCAGATCGTCCCCTTGGCCGAAACGACGATCTACGAAATGGAGCGTCGCGGCGAGTTCCCTCAGCGTTTCAATTTGACGCCGCGCTGCGTGGTGTGGGACCTGGCCGAGGTGGAGGCCTGGATCGAGGAGCGCAAGCAAGCCCCTCGCATCAGCGCCGCCAAGCCGGATGTCCACCTGCGAAAAACCCGCCCTGTTCGGGCGGGTTCCGGTCAGGAATGAGGCTGGCGACGGCCTCATCCAACGAGAGCTTCCAGCTCGTCGGAAGCTGAGCGCGATAACCGCCGCCCCTCCTTGGCCACGTTGACCTGCAAGGCAACGCACGCCACCTCCAGAACGTCCATGGCCAGCGAGTAGCTACCCTTTGCCTGCAGCCAGGCCAGCACATCCGCCAAGTGCCAGATCGACGCGCTGCCCTCATGCACCGGCGCTGGGAAGCTGCCCGGATGGGCCAGCATCAGCTTGCGCATGTTCTGCCGCGACACGCCCACGATGTCGGCCACGTCGGTCAGCCCAACTAGATCAGGCGCGACCTCGATCAGCCTGGCCGATGGCACGACGCTCCGCACGTCGGCCAACGCGCTGCGCACAGCCGCGTCCGCACTGTCCGCCTCTCGGGTGAACTCCAGCGCGAGCCGCCCCGGCTGCCCGATGCCGACCAGGGCATCGTCGCACCCGGCCTCGCCCAGACGCTCGACCAGTGCATCCGGGTCACGGTCATCGTCGGCGAGTTGGTATTTCAGGGTGAAGGTGTATTCCATCGTGCTACTCCTCGGCATCGTCGGCTGCCTCCTGCTGCTTGCGGTGCGTCGTGCAGTTGTCCACGACTCGCCGCAAGGCACGCGCATGGTTGCTAGGGTTCTTCGGCGTACTCCACACGCTGGTGATACAGAATTCGCCGCAGCGACACTCCGCATCGTTGTACGGACAATAAATCCGCCCCCAGGCGTGGCTGCCACCGACTTCCACACGCCAGCCCTGCCCTTCGGCGTGCCTGAGTGCTTCCTCGACTTCTTTCTTCGGATGAGAGGACCGGGCCATCAACAGTCTCCAGTATGGGAATAATTACCAAGGTTGTCAAGTGACAACCTTGGTCCTGCTTCAGGCCATCGCACTCAACACCGGCACGACCACGTTGTCCGGCATCAGCTTCGGCACATAGGTCTGCCCGTCGATCCAGGCATCGACCATGTTGGCCCACTCCTGCAGCATGTGGCGCCGCTGCTCGGCGTACTCGGCCTTGTTGTAGATTGAGCGCGAGGAACGCCCTTCTTCGTGCGCAAGGCACTTCTCGATCCAGTCTCGGTTGAACCCGATCTCGTTGAGCAACGTCGAACCTGTGCGGCGCAGATCGTGGACGGTGAACGGCTCCAGCGGCAGGCCTGCGGCCTTGGCCCGCTGCGCCACGATCTGCGTGACCCGATTGAGAGTCGCGTGAGACATGCAATGGTCTGAGTCGTAGCGCGATGGCAGCACAAACTTCGAGCCGGCCGCGCAAGTGTGCAGTGCCACCAGAATGTCCAGCGCCTGGCGCGACAGGTAGACCACATGTGGGTTGCGCCCCTTCATCCGCTGCTTCGGGATGGTCCAGGTCGCGTTCTCGAAATCGACCTCGTCCCAGGTGGCCTCGATCAGCTCGCTCTTGCGTACCAGCGTCAGCAGGATCATTCGCAACGCCAGCCGAATGGTCGGATAGGTGGCCACCGACTCCATCTGCCGCGACATCAGACGGATCTCCAAGGGCGACAAGGCACGGTCCTTGGGCACGAAGGTCGCGATCGACGCCGCGCCCACGTCGGCCGCCGGGTTGTCCACCTTCTCCCCATGCAGGATGGCGAAGGCATAGACCTGCTTCACGATGTCGCGAATGTGCACCGCGGTGGCCGGGGCGCCCCGCCCTTTCACCTTGCCGCACAAGGAGCGCAAGTCGTCGGCTGTGATTTCGTTGAGCAGGCGGTTCTGGAAGGCCGGCAAGATGTCCCGATCGACGATGCTCTTGCGCATCGCTCGCGTGCTGTCGGCCATCCGGGCACCGGCCATCCACTGGGCGGTCATGTCGCCGAAGTTCTTGGCGGCGGTCAGGCGGCGCTTCTCGCGCTGCTTCTCATGCGCCGGGGACTTGCCCTGGGCGACGGCCTTCTTGGCGTCCAGCAGCTTTTCGCGGGCCATCGCGAGCGAAATGCCGGACGGCCCATACCGTCCAATGGTCAGCGTCTCGCGCCGGCCGTTGAGACGGTAATCGTAGCGGAAGGTGACGGTACCGGTGGTTGATACCGTTACGTACATGCCGTCGCGGTCGGAAGCCTTGTAAATCTTGGACTTAGGCTTGAGATTGCGTAGTGCGGTGTCGGTAAGCATCGAGGTTTTTCCTCCTGTTCATGACGGCTTTTACCGTCAGGGGTCAGGAGACCTGCTGATGCTCGGAAAGCCGCATGAAACAAGCTTTCCTGAGGAGTGATTTACCGTCAAAGACCGGTTTGGTCTGGATAGTAAACGGGAGGGTCTTAATCCGGCCTCCGGTTTCTACCGTCACCTCTACCGCCAATCCGTTTTGCTGGTCGGCGATAGCCACCGATAGCTGCCGTCACGTATTTCTTTCTAAATCAACACGTTATGACAGTTTTTCGATAGGTCACGATAGTCCCCGAAGGACCTGATTTCACTCCCACTCGATGGTCGCGGGCGGCTTGGAACTCACGTCGTAGGTCACGCGGTTGATGCCGCGCACCTCGTTGATGATGCGGCTGGACACTTTTTTGAGCAGCGCATAGGGCAGCTCGGCCCAGTCGGCGGTCATGAAATCGCTGGTCTGCACCGCGCGCAACGCGACCACAAAGTCGTAGGTGCGGCCGTCGCCCATCACGCCCACGCTCTTGACCGGCAGGAACACGGTGAAGGCCTGGCTGGTCAGCTCGTACCAGCTCTTGCCGGAATCCGGGTCGAGGGTCGAACGCAACTCTTCGATGAAGATGGCGTCGGCCCGGCGCAGCAGGTCGGCGTACTCCTTCTTCACCTCGCCCAGAATGCGCACGCCCAGCCCCGGGCCGGGGAAGGGATGGCGGTAGACCATGTCGGGCGGCAGGCCCAGCGCCACGCCCAACTCGCGCACTTCGTCCTTGAACAGTTCGCGCAGGGGCTCCAGCAGTTTCAGGCCGAGTTGCTCGGGCAGGCCACCCACGTTGTGATGGCTCTTGATGGTGACGGCCTTCTTGCTTTTGGCGCCGCCCGACTCGATCACGTCGGGGTAGATGGTGCCCTGCGCCAGCCACTTCGCGCCCTTGGCGCCGTCGCCTTTGAGCTTGGCCGCCTCAGCCTTGAACACATCGACGAACAGCCCGCCGATGATCTTTCGTTTTTTCTCGGGATCGGTCACACCCGCCAACTGGCCCAGGAACAGTTCGCTGGCGTCCACACGAATCACCTTGGCGTGCAGCTTGCCCGCGAACATGTCCATCACCAGGTCGCCCTCGTTCAGGCGCAGCAGGCCGTGATCGACGAACACGCAGGTGAGCTGGTCGCCGATGGCGCGGTGAATCAGCGCTGCCGCCACCGAAGAATCGACACCGCCCGACAGACCGAGGATGACCTCCTCATCACCGACCTGCGCGCGAATGCTCTGCACTGCTTCAGCGATGTAATCGCCCATGACCCAGTCGCCACGGCAGCCGCAGATCTCTCGCACGAAACGTGTGAGCATGGCCTTGCCCTGCACGGTGTGGGTGACTTCGGGGTGAAACTGCACGGCGTAGTAACCGCGTGCCTCGTCGGCCATGCCCGCGATGGCGCAACTCGGCGTGGACGCCATGAGCTTGAACCCCGGCGGCATATCGGTCACCTTGTCGCCGTGGCTCATCCACACTTTGAGCATGCCGTGGCCTTCGGCCGTGCTGAAATCTTCAATGCCGTCGAACAGCCGGGTGTGACCGCGGGCGCGCACTTCGGCATAACCAAACTCGCGGTGGTCGCTCCATTCCACCTTGCCGCCCAGTTGCGCTGCCATGGTTTGCATGCCATAGCAAATGCCCAGCACGGGCACGCCCAAATCCCACACGGCTTGCGGCGCGCGCAGTTCGTGGTCTTCGTAAGTGCTGCCGTGGCTGCCCGAAAGAATGATGCCCTTGGGCGCGAACTCGCGCACGAAAGCATCGCTCACATCGCAAGGGTGAATTTCGCAGTACACCCGCGCCTCGCGCACGCGGCGGGCGATGAGCTGGGTGACCTGGGAGCCGAAGTCGAGGATGAGAATTTTGTCGTGCATGAAAGCAAGCGTCGGCGCGAAGCCGACGATGGGGATGAGAGTTCAGTCGACGTGATAGTTGGGCGCTTCCTGCGTGATCTGCACGTCGTGGACATGGCTTTCACGCATGCCCGCTGCGGTGATCTGCACAAACTCGGCCTGCCCGCGCATCGCCTCGATCGTGTCGCAGCCGCAATAGCCCATGGACGAACGCACGCCGCCGACCAGTTGGTAGATGATGGCGATCAGCGGCCCTTTGTGCGGCACGCGCCCTTCGATGCCCTCGGGCACGAATTTTTCGTTGCCCGAAGCCGAAGTCGTCTCAGCGCCATCCTGAAAATAACGATCCGCCGAGCCCGCCTTCATCGCCCCGATGGAGCCCATGCCCCGGTAAGCCTTGTACGCGCGACCCTGATAAAGAATGGCCTCGCCCGGCGCCTCTTCGGTGCCTGCGAACATGCTGCCCATCATGACGGTGGACGCGCCCGCGGCGATCGCCTTGGCGATATCACCCGAGTAGCGGATGCCGCCATCTGCAATCAAGGGCACACCGCTGCCCTCGAGCGCCTTGGCGACATTGGAGATGGCGGTGATCTGCGGCACGCCCACTCCGGCGATGATGCGTGTGGTGCAGATCGAGCCCGGCCCGATGCCGACCTTCACCCCATCCGCCCCAGCCTCGACCAAGGCCAGCGCCGCAGCGCCCGTGGCGATATTGCCGCCTATGACCTCGATCTGCGGGAAATTACGTTTCACCCAGCGCACCCGGTCGAGAACGCCCTGGCTGTGTCCGTGCGCGGTATCGACCACGATCACATCGACCCCAGCGTTGGCCAGCGCCTCCACGCGCTCTTCGGTGCCCTCGCCCACACCCACCGCAGCGCCCACGCGCAGCTTGCCTTGCGGGTCACGGGCGGCATTCGGACGTTCGGTGGCCTTTTGAATGTCCTTGACGGTCATCAGCCCGCGCAATTCGAATTCGGCGTTGACTACCAATACCCGCTCCAGCCGGTGCTGGTGCATCAGCGCCTTGGCCTGCTCCAGCGGCGCGCCTTCAGGAACGGTCACCAAGCGCTCGCGCGGCGTCATGACATCGCGCACCGGGGTATCGAGACGGGTCTCGAACCGCAGGTCGCGGTTGGTCACGATGCCCACTACCTTGCCGTTTTCGATCACCGGAAACCCGGAAATGCCATGCTGGCGCGACAGCTGCATCACGTCGCGCACTTTGACGATGGGCGAGATGGTGATCGGATCGCGCAGCACGCCCGACTCAAAACGCTTCACCCGCGCCACTTCGGTGGCTTGGGCCTTGGCGGTGAAATTTTTGTGAATGATGCCGATGCCGCCCTCCTGCGCCATGGCGATCGCCAAGCGCGACTCCGTCACCGTGTCCATCGCGGCGGACACTAGAGGAATGTTGAGGGAAATATTGCGAGTCAGGCGAGTCGCAAGGCTGGTGTCTCTGGGTAACACCTGGGAATATGCGGGGACCAACAACACATCGTCGAAAGTCAGCGCTTTTCCTACAAGACGCATAGATGCCTCCGTGCAAAAGGAAATTATAGGGGTGCGCGTCACCGCGGCGCTCAGCGCGCTGCGAACCGACCGATAGGCCGCACAACCGCGCTAAGCTAGCAGCCTGTTTTGACCACGGCGACTTTGGGAATCCTTATGCGCACTCTCGCACCTGCTCCGCTATTTCGCGTTTTCAGCAGCGCACTGTTTCTGGCCATGGCCCTGATGGGGATGACGTCTGCCCACGCCGCGCAGTGGAAATGGCGCGATGCCAGCGGCGTGGTGCATTACAGCGACCAGCCACCCCCGGCCAACATTCCCGCCAGCAACATTCTGCAGCGCCCTGCCGCGAACGCCGCCGTTCCAGCCGTCGCAAGTCACTCGGCATCGCAGCCCCAGGCCAGCAACGAGTTGGAAAAGAAAATCGCGGAACAGAAAAAGGCCGAGCAAGCCGCGCAGGAACAGGCCAAACTACAGCAGCAACAGGCCCAGGCGCTTGTGAACCAGCAGAACTGCCTGCAAGCGCAAAAGCAACTCCAGGTGCTCGATAGCGGTCAACGCATGGTGCAAATCGACGCCCAAGGCCAGCGGGTCATCATGGACGATGCGCAACGCGCCGCAGAACGCGCCAAGATCGCCGCTCTCATTTCGCAGTATTGCCGCTGAATTGCCCATGAGCTGCTGCCCATGAGCTGGCAGCGACCTCCGACTCAGATTTTCCAGCGCTCGGCCAGACGAGTCGGACGTAGCACGTCGTACTCTTCAAAGGGCTGGTGTATCCAGGGGCTCGTGGGCAGCATGTCCACGTAGTACTCGGGCAGATAGGTCGAAATGCCCTTGACCCAGATGACGGCGCTGCGCAGATCGGTAATTTTTCCGGCGCTGCGCAAATGGTTTTCAACGGCTTTCAAGGTCTCGCCCGAATCGGCCAGATCATCAACGAGCAGCACGCGCCCTTCAAGCTCCCCGCGCGGCAGCGTGATGTAGCGGGCGATGTCTAGGCGGCCCTGCACCGTTCCGGCGCTTTCGCGGTAGGAGCTGGTGGACATGATGGCCAGGGGTTTGTCGAAAATGCGAGAAAGAATGTCTCCAGGCCGCACCCCGCCTCGCGCCAGGCAGAGGATCTGATCGAACTCCCAGCCCGAGGCATGCACCTTGAGGGCGAGTTTTTCGATCAGGGCGTGGTATTCGTCCCAGGAAACATAGAGATGCTTGCCGTCCTCGCTGAGCATGGCCGAACCTTTGTGAACGTGTGGAAAATGAAATCTGCCGGAGCGCACCGAACGCTCAAGCCTGAAACGGATGCCGCAGCACGATGGTGTGATCGCGGTCGGGGCCGGTCGACACCATGTCGATCGGCGCGCCGATCAACTCGCCCACCCGCTGCAAATAGCTGCGCGCCGCAGCAGGTAGTTGATCCCAGGTCGTGAGGCCCTTGGTGCTTTGCGTCCAGCCCGGAAAATCTTCGTAGATCGGTTCGCAGCGCTCGATCTCGTCGGCATCGAGCGGGAGCACGTCGCGCCGTTCGCCGTCGAGCATATAACCCACACAGGCGCGGATGGTCGGCAGGCCGTCGAGCACGTCGAGCTTGGTGATGCACAGCCCCGACACGCCGTTGATGATGACCGCCCGCTTGAGCGCCGCGACGTCCAGCCAGCCACAGCGGCGCGCACGCCCCGTCACCGTGCCGAATTCCTGACCCACGCTGGAGAGGTGATGCCCCACGCTGCCCGCCTCCGTGGTGGGCAACTCCGTCGGGAAGGGGCCGCTGCCCACCCGGGTGGTGTACGCCTTGGTGATGCCCAGCACATAGTGCAGCATGCCGGGGCCGACGCCCGATCCCGCCGCGGCCGTACCGGCCACGCAATTGCTCGAAGTCACGAAGGGATAAGTACCGTGGTCGATGTCGAGCAGCGAGCCTTGCGCCCCTTCGAACAGCAGGCGATCACCGCGAAGATGGGCCTGATGAATCAGGTAGCCCACGTCGGCCAACAGAGGCCGCACCTGCTCGGCGGATTTGAGCAATTGATCCATCACCATCCCGGCATCGAGCGGATCGGTGTGCAAATAATTCTTCAACACAAAATTGTGCAGATCGAGCACTTCAGCAAGCTTGGCCTGCAGGCGCTGCGGATGCTTGAGGTCTTGCAGACGGATGGCGCGGCGGGCCACCTTGTCTTCATAAGCCGGCCCGATGCCCTTGCCGGTGGTGCCGATCTTGCCGCTGCCGTCGTTTTCGCGGCGCACCTCGCGCGCTTTGTCGAGCGCCACATGCGTAGGGAGTACGACTGGGCAGGACTCGCTGATGTGCAGCCGTGAGCGCACATCCACTCCAGCCGCTTCGAGGCGACCAATTTCAAGCAACAGGTGTTGCGGATCGACCACCACGCCATTGCCGACATAGCAGGCCACGCCCACGCGCATCACGCCTGAAGGAATGAGCTGCAGCGCGGTTTTCTGCCCGTTGATCACCAGCGTATGCCCCGCGTTGTGACCGCCCTGAAAGCGCACCACGCCCTGAGCATGATCGGTCAGCCAATCGACGACCTTGCCTTTGCCCTCATCCCCCCATTGGGTGCCCACTACGACCACATGACGACCAGTATTCACGCGTGTGTTCTCTCAAGTAAATCAGTCTATCCAACGATAGCGTTAGGGAAGATCAGCCGCGATCTTCAACCAGCCAGACACCGCCTCGCTGCACAAGTTGGCGGCTAAAGGCGCTTGCTTCGTGCGCCTGGCCAGGGGGTAATTGCACCACGGTTTCACCCCGGCGTCGCAAATCGGCGACCGCCTCCGGCAAACCAGAGGCTGTTGACCACTCTGCCGCAATGGCGGCGCTGGCCTGCGGCGCGGCGGCGAAGCCCGCCACTTCGCGCAAGTCCATGGAGAATCCGGTGGCAGCGCGCGGTCGACCAAAGCTGGCGCCGACTTCGTCGTAACGCCCACCACGCGCCACGGCATTTGCATAGCCTTGTGCGTACACGCTGAAGATCACCCCGCTGTGATAGCGATAGCCGCGCATATCGGCCAGATCGATCTGCACCTGCGCGCCCTGCTGCTGGTGGTGGCGGGCCAGAGCCGACAGATCGTCGAGCGCCTGGGAAATGAGTGCATGCTGCGGCAACACGCGCCGCGCCTCAAGGAGCACGTCCGCATCGCCGTACAGCTCGGGCAGGGCGAGAATGGCTGCGCGCTGGGTTGGCGTGCAGTCGCGAGTCAGCAACCGCAGTTCTCCGGCATCCTTGCTGGCCAGTGCATCGAGAATCGCTTCCATGTCTTGCGACCCGAGCAGCAAACCTGACAGCACGCCACGCACGATGCGATTGTCGGCCAGATCGAGCGCAGCCCGCTCCACCCCGGCCAGTCGCAGGCAGTCCAGCGCCAGCTGCTGCACTTCGAGATCGGCTTCCAGTCCAGCATGCCCGTACAGTTCGGCGCCGAATTGCAGAATTTCCCGGCTGGCGTGCACGCCCTCGGGATGCGTGCGCACCGCGCTGCCGCAATAGCAAACGCGCGTTACGCCATCCTGATTCAGCAAGTGAGCGTCGATACGCGCGGCCTGCGGCGTCATGTCGGCACGCAAGCCCAGCGCCCGCCCGGAGATCTGGTCAATCAGCTTGAAAGTTTGCAGATCGAGGTCTTGCCCGGTGCCCGACAGCAGCGAATCGACGAACTCCAGCAACGGCGGCATGACCAGGGCATAGCCATAGCCCCGCGCCGTATCGAGACAGGCGCGGCGCAGGTGCTCGATCACCGCCGCCTCACGCGGCAACACATCGGAAAAATATTCGGGAAGACGCCAGTTGCTCATAAGACGCGCAGAAAAATGGGGCACGGTCATCCGTGCAACATCCAAGCTTACTTGAGGAGGAACACCAGGAGAAGGCCGATCGCAACGGCGATCAGACCGACGAAGCGTAGTTGACCGTCGGTCAGTGCCATGATCTGCCGGAACATGTCTCGCCACTGCCGGGGGAAAAACAGCGGCATCAGGCCTTCGATGACCAGAACCATGCCAATGGCAAGGAGCAAGACGTTCTGCATCGCAGCACCGCATTCTGACCGCCAGAGACCGCCGGTTAAGACGGTCTTTTCCCGCGGATTTATTTGCCCGGCTTCAAGGCCGCTCCACCCGGCCCGCGGAAGAACTGGAAGAACTGGCTGTTCGGGTCGAGCACCAGGACATCGGACTTGCTGTTGAAGCTGGCGCGATAGGCCTCGAGGCTGCGATAGAACTCGGCGAATTGCGGGTTCTGCCCGAACGACTTGGCATAGATCGACGAGGCTTCGGCATCGCCCTGGCCCTTGATGGTCTGCGCCTTGCTGTACGCCTGTGAAATCACGATTTCACGCTGCTTGTCGGCCTCGGCGCGAATCTTTTCCGCCTCGGCGTAGCCGGTCGAACGCAATTCGTTGGCGACGCGCTGGCGCTCGGCCTCCATGCGGCGATAAACCGACTGGGTGATGGAGGAAACGAAGTCCACGCGGGTCAGTCGCATGTCGACGATCTGAATGCCCGTGCCCTTGATGTCTTTCGCAATGCCGGTCTGCACGTCCTTCATGACCTGGTCGCGCTGCGAAGACAGTACCTCGCGCACGGTGCGACGCGTGATCTGCTCGTTCAGCGCCGCTTTGACGATCTGCGAAAGCCGGTCGCCCGCGCGTCGCTGATCGCCGCCGTAACTGCGAATGAACTCGGTCGGATTGGTGATACGCCATTTCAGATACCAGTCCACCACCACGTTTTTCTTCTCGGCCGTGATGAAACGATCGGTATCAGGGCTTTGCAGGGTCAGGATGCGCTTGTCGAGAAACACCACATTCTCGAAAGGCGCCGGAATCTTGAAATACAGGCCAGGGGTGCTGATGACCCGTTTGATCTGCCCCAAGCCGAACACGGCGGCGAACTGCCGTTGATCGACCACGAACAGGCTGGAAGACAGCAACAGAATGGCCACGACCAGCGCCACGAGAGCCAGAATGATCTTGTTCATTGCTCAGCCCTCACTGGAAGTTGCGCTCACGCAGGGTATCGCGCGAGGTTCTTGAACTGGAAGGAGCGGTTCCGTCCGGCGCGGACGCTGAACTGTCGGCCGTCGCAGGGGCGGCGCCCACGGAGGCCGCCGGCAAGGTCGGCACGGCGGTGGGAGCAGCGGGCGCGGCCGTGACACTCGTGGGGGCCTTGCCTGCGGATTGCTGTAGCAATTTATCCAGTGGCATGTAGAGGAGGTTATTGTTGTTGCGCGAATCCACCATGACCTTGGAAACGCTGGAAAGAATGTCTTGCATGGTTTGGAGATACATACGCTCGCGGGTGACTTGCGGCGCCTTTTCGTATTGCTGCAGGATCTGATCGAAGCGAGAGGTATCGCCCTGCGCCTGCGCCACAACCTGCGCCTTGTAAGCCTCGGCGTCCTGGATCAAGCGCGACGCGGTGCCCTGCGCACGGGGAATGACGTTGTTGGCGTAGGCCTGGGCTTCGTTCTTCAGCCGTTCACGGTCTTGTCCCGCCTTGATGGCGTCATCGAAAGCGGCTTGCACCTGTTCCGGGGGCTGCACGTTCTGCAGCGTGACGGTGGTGATGACGATGCCAGTCTTGTAGCGATCAAGAATTTTTTGCGTCAAAACCTGCACATCGCTGGCGACTTGCTCGCGGCCCTCGTAGAGCACATAGTCGAGCGTCTTGTTGCCTACGACCTCGCGCACCGCGGTTTCAGCCGCCTGCGATACCGCGTCGTCCGGACTGCGGTTGTTGTAGAGGTAGTCCACCACGTTGTCGATGCGGTACTGCACGGCGAAGCGAACGTCGACGATATTCTCGTCTTCCGTCAGCATGGCCGACTCGGGCAAGCCCGTTGCCTTCACCTCGCCGCCGCGCCCGACCTCGACCGACCGAACCTGCGAGACGTTGACAATTTCATCGGCCTCGAACGGATACGGCAGGCGCCAGTGAAAACCGGCGTCGGTGATGTAGGCCAGTTTGCCAAAACGCGTCACCGCAGCCTGCTGACCTTCCTGCACGATGAAAAAGCCGGAAGACAGCCAGCCCAGCACCCCGATGACCACCAGAATGATGACCCCCACGCCCATGCCCTTGGCTGAGGGATAGAGGTCGGGGCGTTGCGGCGGCGTGCCGCCACCGTTGCCTGAGCCGCGCTTCTTGCCGAACAGGCCGTTGAGCTTGCGGTTGAAATCACGCCAGAGTTCATCGAGATCGGGCGGGCCGCCGCTGCCAGGACGCCGGTTCGGATCTTGGTTGTTATTGCTTTGCTGACCGTTCGTGCCGTCGTCCTTGCCCCAACGCGGGTCATTGAGGTTGAACATGCGCGAAAAAGGCCACACACGAGGCCAAAAACGTAAGGGAGTCATGCGGAAATTTGAGTAGTGTCCGACAAAGCTGAAGCAGAAGATTGGAAGCGGGGATCAGCCAATACCGCTTCCAGCAGCGCACTTTTGAGGGAAGCAACACCAGCGCCGGTCAAGGCACTTACGACGAGCCGAGGTATGCTAGCACGCGCTTCGATACCCTCAGATTGAGTGTGACCATTTGTAACCTGAAGGTTCACTGGCAACAGATCAGATTTGTTGAAGATCAAGAATTGCGGAATATCGTCCGCGCCGATCTCGCGCAGAACGGCGTGAACTTCATCCATCTGCTCGCGCAACATGGGCGAACTGGCATCCACAACGTGCAGCAGCAAATCGGCCTGAAGCGTGTCTTCGAGCGTAGCCTTGAAGGCCTCGATCAAGGTGTGGGGCAGATCGCGGATGAAACCCACCGTGTCGGACAGGGTGACGTTGACCTGCGGGCCCAGGTAGAACTTGCGCGTGGTGGTGTCGAGGGTCGCGAAAAGCTGGTCGGCCGCGTAAATTTTCGACTTGGTGAGCGCGTTGAACAGCGTGCTTTTGCCCGCATTGGTGTAGCCCACCAAGGCCACGCGAAACGCGCCGGTGCGCCTGCGCGCACGGCGTTGCGTCATGCGCTGGCGCCCCAGTTTGCCCAGACGTGTGCGAAGCATCTTGATCTTGTCGTCGAGCATCCGGCGGTCAAGCTCGATCTGCTTTTCGCCCGGGCCGCCACGCACGCCGATACCGCCGGTCTGGCGCTCCAGGTGAGTCCAGCCGCGCACCAGGCGGGTGGCCAGGTGTTCGAGACGAGCGAGCTCGACCTGCATCTTGCCTTCGGCGCTCTGCGCACGGCGGGCGAAGATTTCGAGAATGAGGCCCGTACGGTCGATGACGGGTTTGCCCAGCGCCTTCTCCAGATTGCGCTGCTGGATGGGGCTCAGTGCATTGTCGAAAATGATGGTGTCCGCCGAAGTGGTGCTGACCAGTTCGCTCAATTCATCGAGCTTGCCCGAGCCGATGTAGGTCGCCGCGTCGGGCCGTGCTCGCACACAGGACAACTCGCCCGCCAGGGCATAACCGGCGGACGTGCTGAGTTGCTCCAACTCAGCCAGCGCGTCGTCCGATGAGGGACGTCGCTGCTGGACGCTGACCAATGCAGCGCGCTCAGGCCCCTGAGGCTGCCCTTCAGGCTGCGGGTGCTTCTTGCTCACCGATTTGGAAGGAGACGGGACGTGCCGGAACGACCGTGGAAATGGCGTGCTTGTAAACCATCTGGGTGACGGTATTGCGCAGCAACACCACGTATTGATCGAAAGATTCGATGTGACCTTGCAACTTGATGCCATTGACCAGATAAATCGACACCTGGACATGCTCTTTGCGCAGCAGGTTCAGAAAGGGGTCTTGTAGCAACTGCCCTTTGTTACTCATCTTATTCTCCATTGGGGTGAGGAAAGCTTAAATGGCATTCATGGTCTGGAATGCAAGAGGCTGGAAAATACCATAGTGCCAGCGCAGGCCGCCGCACCGGGGCCATCAGTCGTCGCGCGCGTAGGGGTTGGTGCTGCTGCGGTATTCCACCCGCAAAGGGGTGCCCGTCAAGTCGAATTTTTCACGCAATTGGCCTTCCAGATAGCGCGTGTAGGTAGCGGGCACCCGGTCGAGCGCGCTGCCATGAATGATGATGATCGGCGGGTTGGTGCCGCCCTGGTGCGCGTATCGCAACTTGGGCCGCACCGGGCCGGAACGCGGCGGCTGTTGCTGCGCCACCGCTTCGATAATGGCGCGCGTAAGTTTGGGGGTAGGCAATTTGCGATAGGCCGCGGCGTGAGCGGCGATGACCGACTTCATCAGCCCGTTCAGTCCTGAGCCCGTGCGGGCGGAAATGCTGTGAAATTTCGCAAAGCTGACAAAAGGCAGACGCTGACGGATGGCGACCATCAGACGTTCGCGCCCGTAGGTGTCCACCGCATCCCACTTGTTGGCCGCCAGCACGAGCGCCCTGCCCGCCTCAACGGCAAAACTGGCGATATGCGCATCCTGGTCTGAAACGCCTTCGGTCGCGTCGAGCAGCAGCACGACGACGTTGGCCTGCTCGATGGCTTGCAGCGTCTTGATGACCGAAAATTTTTCTACCGCCTCGAACACCTTGCCTTTGCGCCGCAGTCCGGCGGTGTCGATCAGGATGAACTTGCGACCGTCGCGCTCGAACGGCACTTCGATCGCGTCGCGGGTCGTGCCGGGCATGTCGAAGGCAATCACCCGTTCTTCACCGACCAGCGCATTGACCAGTGTGGACTTGCCCACATTGGGCCGCCCGGCAATGGCCAGACGCAGGCTGTGCTCGCGCGGCTTCGTGGTCTCGGCGCCGGGGCCGGGCGCGGTCTCGGCGGCGACATCGCTTGCCGCCTCGGTCTCGGGTATCCCCTCGGAAGGCTCGGAAGGCAGCGCTTGCAGAATGCGATCCAGCAGATCGGGCACCGAGTCACCGTGGGCGGCGCTGATGGAAAAGGGCTCGCCCAAGCCGAGTTCGTGGAATTCGGCCAGCGCCGGATGGCCATGCCGACCTTCGGCCTTGTTCACGGCCAGAAGAATGGGCTTGCCGGTCTTGCGCAATTCGGCGGCGATATGCAGGTCTTGCGGACTGAGCCCAGTGCGCAAATCGACCAGAAACACCACCAGATCGGACTCAGCAATGGCCTGGCGCGTCTGCCGCGCCATCTGGTGCACGATGCCGGTATCGACCACGGGCTCGAAGCCGCCGGTATCGACCACGATGACCGGCCGATCCGCCATGCGCAGCATGCCGTAATGACGATCGCGGGTAAGGCCCGGCATGTCGGCCACGATGGCATCGCGTGAACGCGTCATGCGATTGAACAGGGTGGACTTGCCGACGTTCGGTCGGCCAACCAGCGAAACGATAGGGGTCATGTCAGAGGGTGTGAATGGATTCGGCGTGGCCGAGCAGCGCGTCCAAACGCCCCGGATCAAGGCGCAAAGCACAGCCGTGCCCGTCGGCACGGTGCGCATTTGTAACGCCGAGCGGGGGTGTTTGGGCGCGATGAGCGGACATGGCGGATTTGTTCACACCCTCTCAGTCCGGCACGAAGGCGTAGACCGCGCCCTTGGCCGTGACCGCCACCAGGGTCTTGCCCACGACCACGGGCGCCGACTGGATGGCGCTGCCGTCGGTCGCCACGCGGCCGACGATGCTGCCGTCCTTGGCGGAAAGAAAGCTGATATAGCCCTGATAGTCACCCACCGCCACCGTGCGACCGACCAATAGCGGCGCGCTCAGCTTGCGCCATTTCATCTGGGCATTGGTCCAACTCGGTACGCCATCGGTGGCCGAATACGCCTGCACGTCGCCGTTCGCCTGCGTTCCGACGACTTCCTGATCGTTCATGCTCAGCGCGGTGTAGCCGTTGGCGGTGCGCGTCCAGAGCATGCGGCCGGTATCGGCGTCCACGCAGCCGACGGCGGATTGGTAGGCACGCGCGCACAGTACCGAGCCCAGCAGTGCCGGTTGGCCGGTAATGCCCACCACGCGCTCGACCTCGGTCACGCCACGGGGGCGTGCGAGAGTGGCCTGCCAGCGCGGCAAACCGTTGTCCAGGTCGTAAGCATCGATGCGCCCGAGGCCGGTGCCGATCATCACCACGCCGGTACGCTCCACGATACCACCGGCCTGTTGCACCAGCAGGGAGGCGGCGCGACTGTCGGCTTGCCACAAACGCTTGCCGGTCGCCGCGTCAAAGGCAAACACGCGCTGATCGGCTGCCTGGACGATGATGCGACCGTCGAACACGGAAGGCGGCGTGAGCACCGTGGCCGGTAACTGATAGCGCCACAGCAGCTGGCCCTTGGGGCCGATCGACACGAGGCCGTTGTTCTTGTCGACCACGGCGGTAAAGGTGCCGTCGCTCCCCGTCCCCGCGCTGATGCCCGCAGTCACCTTGGCCGACCAGACCACCTGCCCGGTCGCGCTGTTCAGGCGCATGACCTGCCCGTCGGACGAAGCCACGACGACGGCGTCCGGCAGTGTTGCGGTCTGGAACCACGCGGGCACCGCGCCAATATTCTGCGTCCAGGCTTGCTTGACAGTCAGAATGTTGACTACCGGGGTCAGCGGCATCGGCTCAGGCGGTTTGGAGCCCGAAGCGCAAGCGCCCAAACCCGCGACGAGCAAGAGAGGCAGAGCCAGACGCGCCAGCCGCACGAAGCGTGGCGCCACAAAGCGGGAACTCTGACGGGTCGCACTCATGCCGCACCTCCGCCGACCGACTGCAGTTTTTGCTCCACCGCAGCGCGCTGTGATGAATCGGCAGGCAATGCCTTGAGTGCGGCGTCGTAAGCAGTGCGAGCCGCGTCGCGCTGGCCTTGCAGCATGGCCAGATCGCCGCGGCGGATGTCAAACAGGGCCGCGAATGTCGGCTCGGGCACGTCAGCCAGGGTTTTGATCGCCTCTGAATATTGCTTGGCATCGATCTGCAAGGCCGAAAGATTCAGCCGGGCCACTGAGCGCACGCTCGGTCCGGCCGCGTGCTCGGAAGCCCACTTGAGCGCGGCGATGGCCTGCTCGTTTTTACCCGCGTCGTGCAAGGACTTGGCGACGGCCAGCGCAGCCATGCCGGCATAGGCACTGCCGGGAGCCTTGCTCTGCATGACGGCCCAGGCCTGCTCGATCTTGTCAGGGTTGTTGCTCTGGATGGCGGCCTGCACCTGCTCGAACACCACTGCCGCCTTCGCCCCTTGGTTGCGTTGCCACCATTGCCAGCCGTAATAGCCGGCGAAACCCACAGCGACGGCCAACACGCCCGCGGAAATCTGGGTGCCCCAACGCTCCCAGAAATGGCGCATCTGGGCGATCTGCTCTTGTTCTTCGAAGTTGTAGCTCATGGGTCGATGGGGGACGAAAAGCGGCTATTTTAGGTTGGCCATTCAGAGCAGAGCGCAAACCAGCGTCTGCAAGGGTTCCAGCGGGAGCATGCGCTGCTGCTGCGCATCCTGCGCGCCGCGCAGATCCTTGATACCGACCTGCCCGGACTGCAATTCCTGTTCACCGAACACCAGCGCCCAGCGCGCGCCGGAGGCGTCGGCCTTTTTCATTTGCGACTTCATGCTGCCGCCGCCCATGTGCAGTTGCACCCGCACTCCGGCAGCACGCAAAGACTCGCACAGGGGCATGACACGCGACATCAACTCAGGGCTGGTCATCACGGCGTAGGCATGAGGGGCGCTCACGGGCGCATTCTGACCCGCTTCGATCAGCAGTTCGAGCACCCGCTCCATGCCCAGCGCCCAACCGCAGGCTGGCGTGGGCTTGCCGCCGATCTGCTCGATCAGCCCGTCGTAGCGCCCGCCCGCGCAGACCGTGGCCTGCGCGCCCAGCCGGTCGGTCACCCACTCGAACACCGTGAGGTTGTAATAGTCCAGCCCACGCACCAGTCGCGGGTTGAGGGTGAAAGGCTGCCCCGCCGCGCGCAACAGCGCCTGCACCCCCTCGAAATGCGCCAGCGACGCTTCGCCGAGGTAGTCGATGAGCTTGGGAGCCCCCTCCACCAACGCTTGCATGGCCGGATTCTTGCTATCGAGCACGCGCAGCGGATTGCTGTGCAGGCGGCGGCGCGCATCTTCATCGAGTTGATCGATGTGTTGTTCGAGGTAGGCGATGAGCGCCACGCGATGCCGCGCCCGCTCGTCGGCCTGACCGAGACAGTTGATTTCGAGCGTGACCAGTTCACTCAGGCCCAGACGCGCCCAGAGCTGACGGGCCATCAGAATGAGCTCCACGTCCACATCCGGCCCGGCAAAACCCAGCGCCTCGGCACCGACCTGATGGAACTGGCGATAGCGCCCGCGCTGTGGCCGCTCGTGGCGGAACATCGGCCCGGTGTACCAGAGCCGCTTGCCGCCGTCATACAGCAGCGAATGTTCGATGCACGCGCGCACCACGGCCGCCGTGCCTTCGGGCCGCAGCGTGAGCGGTTCGCCGTTGAGCGCGTCGGTGAAGCTGTACATCTCTTTCTCAACAATGTCGGTCACTTCGCCGATGCCGCGCACGAACAGCGGGGTGTATTCGAGTATGGGCGTGCGTAGATTCTGGTAGCCGTAGCTGCCCATGAGCGCGCGCACCTGCTCTTCAAACCACTCCCACGCCGCCGATTTGGGCGGCACGATGTCATTCATGCCTTTGACGGCACTGAGTTTGTCTGCCATGAAATTCAAGCCACCTGTTCAGGATGGCGATGGGGCGCGCCGTAGCGCTGTTGAACGTATTGCTCGACGATGGCCTGGAACTCGGCGGCAATGTTGTCGCCGCGCAGGGTCATGCGCTTCTCACCATCGATAAACACCGGCGCCGCCGGCGCCTCGCCGGTACCGGGAAGACTGATGCCAATGTCGGCGTGCTTGCTTTCACCCGGACCATTGACGATACAGCCCATGACGGCCACGCGCAGTTGCTCCACGCCGGGGTAGCGGTTACGCCAGACGGGCATCTGCGCGCGCAAAAACGTGTCGATGCTTTGGGTCAGTTCCTGGAAAAAGGTGCTGGTGGTACGACCACAGCCGGGGCAGGCGGTGACGCTGGGCGTGAAGGCGCGCAGGCCCAGAGCCTGCAAGATTTCCAGCGCCACGACCACTTCCTGACTACGCGGCGCATTCGGCTCGGGCGTGAGCGACACGCGGATGGTGTCGCCGATGCCCTCTTGCAGCAGCACGGCCAACGCCGCAGTCGAGGCCACGGCGCCTTTGGTGCCCATGCCGGCCTCGGTCAAGCCGAGATGCAGGGGATAGTCGCAACGCGCCGCCAGGGCGCGGTACACCGTGATGAGATCCTGCACATTGGAAACCTTGCACGACAGCAGGATCTGCGCCGGATCCATCCCCAATTCACGAGCGCGCTGAGCCGATTCCAGCGCCGAGAGCACCAGCGCCTGCGCCATGATCTGGCGCGCCTCATAAGGCTGGGCGCGGCGGGCATTGGCGTCCATCAGGCTGGCGAGCAGTTCCTGATCGAGACTGCCCCAATTCACCCCGATGCGCACGGGTTTGTCATAGCGCTGGGCGATGTCGATCATCTGACCGAACTGCTTGTCTTTCTTGTCACCCTTGCCCACATTGCCCGGGTTGATGCGGTACTTGGACAGCGCGCGGGCGCAATCGGGAAAGTCGTTCAACAGCCGATGGCCGTTGTAATGAAAGTCGCCGATGAGCGGCACCGAAACGCCCATGCGGTCGATCTGCTCGCGGATGGCAGGCACTGCCGCTGCGGCCTCGGGCGTATTCACCGTGATGCGCACCAGTTCCGAGCCCGCCACCGCAAGCTCCTTGACCTGAATGGCTGTGCCGATCGCGTCGGCCGTATCGGTATTGGTCATGGACTGCACGCGCACCGGCGCGTCACCGCCCACGGTCACCACATGATCGCCCCAGACCACGCGGGCCTGGCGTGTGCGGTGGCGGGCGGGCACGGCTTCGGAAATGGGGGGGTCGAGCAATTCCATGAATGAGCGATTTATTTCAGGGTGAAGCGCGCGACATTCGCTCGCGTATCCGGGGTGAGATCGACGGGCTTGCCTGCATAGCTCACCGTGGTGTGCGGCGCGTTGCCCACCACGATGGCCAGCGGCGTGCTTCCCGCAGGCACCTGAATGCTTTGCGGCGCACCGGGTTGCATGAGCTGAGAAAAAATCACCTTGCCGTTGCTGGCGGTGACTTGCACCCAGCTCGGCGCGCTCGCCGCCAGTTGCAGCACATTGCCCGAAGCAGCGCTGGTTGCAGCAGAGGCTACCGGCGCAACTGGCACCGGCGCCGAGCCTGCGATGGCGGGCGTACTCTGCAAGGGCAACGGTGACGAACCGGCATTTGCGGGATGAGATGCGGGATGAGATGCGGGATGAGATGCGGGGTGCGATGCAGCTTGCGAGGACGGCTGTGAAGCGGCGGGCAGCACGCTTTCCACCGAGCCCGGCGCGGGTTGTTGGGGCTTCGCCGCGCTTGGCATCAGCCCCTCGGTCAAACCCCGCAAGGCGGGCCAGAAAAACACCACGGCGGCCAGCGCAACGATCAGCACCGCCAGCCAAAGCAGACCGTACGATTTACGAGTAGCACTCGCCGAGCGCGGCAAAGGACGCTCTGGCACGCGTGCGGCCAACTCCGCGCCCTCCTCTTCCGGCACCGGACTGTGCAGCACCGGGGCGCCCGGAAGCAGGTCGAGCAGGGGTTTCGCATCGATTTTCAGTGCCTTGCAGCAACTCCGCAGCAGCGCACGGCCGAAAGTGTCGTCGGGCAGCGCCGACCAATCACCTGCCTCCAGCGCAGCGATTTTTGCAGGGGCCACCTTGAGCTGTGCGGCAAGCTCTTCGACATTGCGCCCGGCTCCCATGCGCGCCTCGCGCAGGGCAGCCCCCGCCTTGGCACGGCTGGCAATCAGTTCCGGAGTGGGTTCAGTCATACGGAATCAGTAGTTCAGCAGGGCGGAATCGTCAAACTTCCCCTGCTGCGCGGCGATGGCTTCACGCGAGTCTGGAAAGCGCTGGACGAGTTGATTGGTCCACAGCGCAGCGTCCATCGCATTACCCGCCTTGCGGGCAATCAGAATGCCGACCCAAAGCGACTGGGCGCTGGCGTATTGACCACTGTTGACGCGGGCAATGTAGAACAGCGCTTCCTTGGGCTTGCCCATGCGGTCGAGCACGACAGCCAGATTGGTGGACAACGCAGGATTGCCCGGATCAAGCGCGAAGCCCTTTTTGAGCGTGCCTTCCGATGCAGCCAGATCTCCTGCGCGGTATTGGCACACCCCCAGCGCCAGATAAGTGCGCACCGGATAACGGTAATTCTGGATGGCCAGGGCCTTGTTGAACTGAACGAACGAGTCCGGATAGCGACGCTGCTGACAAAGGAACCAGCCATAGTTGTGCAGCGCATCGGGATTGTCCGGCGAGAGCCGCAGCGCCTCGCGGTAATTGGCCTCGGCCTTGGCGGTGTCGTTCAACGCGGTATAGATGAGCGCGCGCATGGTGTAGGCGGGCACGAAATCAGATTTCTCTGCCAGCGCCTTGTTCACCTCTTCGAGCGCCACGGTGAACTGCCCGCGCTGGTAGTAGCCCTCGGCGAGTTCCAGACGCAACTGAACACGCTTGAGAACATCGGTCTGCTGGGTGCTCAAAGTCGCGCCCGAGCCCATCTCTGCCGCACGCTGCGTCTGCGTGGCGCAGCCGCCGAGCAACGCGGCGCCTGCCATCAGCAAACCGAGTACGGCTACCCGCCAAGCCGAAACGTGGGACCGCGCACAAAGATTCAGGAACATGGGCAAAGTCTCCCTCAATGACCCAGGCGGGCCGCATTCGGCACGGCAGCAGCCTGCTGCATGCGGATGACGCGGCGGGTGCGATCCTGCACCTCGCCCGCCAGTTGACCACAAGCGGCGTCGATATCGTCGCCGCGGGTTTTGCGCACCGTGGTGACCAGGCCCGCATCGAGCAGCACCTGGGCAAACGCCGCGACCCGCGCCGCGGAAGATCGCTTGAGCCCGGACTGGGGAAACGGGTTGAACGGAATCAGATTGAACTTGCAGTTGACCTGCGCAGCGCCCACCAGCCGCACCAAATCTTGAGCTAGCGCCGGGGTGTCGTTCACACCGTCGAGCATGCAATATTCGAAGGTGATGAAGTCGCGCGGGGCAAAGTCGAGATAGCGCTTGCACGCCGCCAGCAGTTCGTGCAGCGGGTACTTGCGATTGAGCGGCACCAGTTCGTCGCGTAGCGCATCAACGGGCGCATGCAGCGAGACCGCCAGCGCCACCGGACAATCCTGCGACAGCCGGTCGATCATGGGCACCACACCCGAGGTGGACACCGTGACACGGCGACGCGACAGACCGTAACCATCGTCGTCGAGCATGGTGCGCAGCGCGGGAACCAACGCGCTGTAGTTTTGCAGCGGCTCGCCCATGCCCATCATCACCACGTTCGAAATCGCACGCTCGCCGCCCGGCAGACCCAACTCGCGCCGCATGGTGAACTCGGCGTGCCAGAGCTGGGCAAGAATTTCCCAGGTTTGCAGATTGCGACTGAAACCCTGATGCCCGGTGGAGCAGAACTTGCAATTCACCGCACAGCCGGCCTGAGACGATACGCACAGGGTGTTGCGCTGCGCCTCTGGAATGAACACCGCCTCGACGGCGTTGCCCTGCCCCACATCGAACAGCCATTTCACCGTGCCATCGGCCGAGCGCTGTTCGCTGAGCACAGGCAGCGCGGCGATGTGCGCATGCTCCCGCAAGAATTGGCGCAAGGGCTTGGCCAGATCGCTCATGGCCTCGAAATCGGCCACGCCTTTCTGGTGCATCCAGCGAAAAACCTGCCGAGCGCGAAACGCCGCATGGCCGTGACGCCCGAACCACTCCACCAATCCGTCGCGATCGAACTGGAGAAGATTGGTGGAGGTCAGTTCGCCAGACATGGGCACAGCATCAACGGGGAGTCGGCGGGGGGATCAGCAGACTAATCAGCAAACGATCAGCAAACGATCAACGGGAATAGATCGCCATCGCCGGGAAGAAGAAAGCGATCTCCTGCGCCGCGGTTTCCGCCGCGTCGGAGCCATGCACGGCATTGGCATCGATGCTGTCGGCGAAGTCGGCGCGGATGGTGCCGGGGGCGGCTTTTTTCGGGTCGGTTGCGCCCATCAGGTCGCGGTTCTTGAGAATGGCGCCCTCGCCTTCAAGCACCTGGATCATCACAGGGCCCGAGATCATGAAATCCACCAGATCCTTGAAAAACGGACGGGCCTTGTGCACCGCATAAAACGCTTCAGCCTCGGCGCGCGACAAATGCGCCATGCGCGCAGCGACAATTTTCAGACCGGCCGACTCGAAACGGGCGTAGATCTGGCCGATCACGTTTTTGGCAACGGCGTCGGGTTTGATGATGGAGAGCGTGCGCTCAATGGTCATACTTTGCTCCTGAAATCAAAGGGTTAATTCATCATTGTAGACAGCACCGAACTTGTGCTGCGGGTCACACACTGGGCTCAGCGCCCGCCGCGATTGCCACCGCCACCCCCGCCACTACCTCCACCACCGCTGCGTCGGCGCCCCCCCGAGGGGCCGCCGCCACCGCCCGTGCGATGCGGCCCGGCATCTTTGTGGATGTAACCGAAACTGGTTTTCATCGGATCGGGCTGCGAACTGCCCTGCTTGCCGCCCGATTTGCGGCGCGATTGTCCGCCGGGCTTGTTTCCGGTCGAGAAATTGCCTGCGCCGCCCCAAGAACCACCGCCGCTACGCACCACCGGGCTCTTGCCGAACAGCGCCTCGACCGTGGTGCGGGCATAGCTGTCCGGCCCGGGCTGCTGCTGGTCGCCGCCCTGCCCCTTGCCGCGTCCGCCGCGGCCACGGCTGTCGTTGCGCCGTCCGCCCTGGTTCTGCCCGTTCGGGCGGCGCGCGGGGCGGTCTCCTGCACCGGAAGGCGCCTCGCCGCTGCGACCTTGCAGCGCCTGCACGAGCGATTTGTCGAGCTCGACAAAATCGCCGCGGCGCAGCCCCGCAGGCAGCACCACACTGGCGTAGCGCACCCGGATGAGACGGCTCACCGTCAGACCAACCGCCTCGAACATGCGACGCACTTCGCGGTTGCGCCCCTCGGAGATGACCACGCGCCACCAGCGATTGGCGCCCTCGCCGCCCGCCTCTTCGAGGCTGAGAAAACGCGCCGGGCCATCGCCCAACTGCACGCCCTCGAGCAATTCGTCGCGGGCCGCAGCGTCAAGCTCGCCCAGCACCCGCACGGCGTATTCGCGCTCGGCACCGTAGCTGGGGTGCATCAGCCGGTTGGCCAGGTCGCCCGAGGTGGTAAACAGCAACAGGCCTTCGGTGTTGATATCCAGCCGCCCGACTGCAGTCCACTTGGCCCCTTGCAGCTTGGGCAGATGCTGAAACACCGTGGGACGTCCTTCCGGGTCTTTGAACGACACCACTTCACCCGTCGGCTTGTGATAGGCCAGCACGCGGGCCTGGGCCGGCCGCAGGCGGCGCTTGATGATCTTGCCGTTGACGCGAATCTGGTCGGTCGGCAGGATGCGCTGTCCCAGATGCGCCGGTTCGCCGTTGACCGAAACCCGCCCGGCCAGGATGAGGTCTTCCATCTCGCGACGTGAACCCACGCCGCTTTGCGCCAGCACCTTATGCAGCTTGGGCGCATCTTCGGCCGGGGCCAGCACACGGCGCACAATCTCGGCGGTTTCCGCCGCCCGGTCGTAAGTGCCCGAAATCACATCCTGAATCTGCACGCCCACCAGCGGCGCGGGCGCCGCGGCGGCGGGTGTCGTCGCCTCAAGCTGCGGCGCCTGCGGCTCGGTCTGGTGACGCGGGCTTTTCGGTGAACGTGGCGGACGCGCCGTGCGCTTGGGCTCAAGCGACTGCAGCGGCTCAGTCTGCGGGCTCGCCTCGGCGGCCTCTGCCACGCCGGCGTCTGCACTCACAGCGCTATGCGCCTCGGGCTCGACTGGCAAAGCCGCCACTGCTTCGGCAATGGGCGGCGCAACAGCTTCGCCAGACTCCAGCGCTGCGCCCTCTTCGGTGCTTGCAGCCGCAGTCTTGCGCGGCGTGCGGCGAGGGGCGGCACGGGTCTTGCGCGCTGACGGCGTATCGGCCACGGCCTCTACAGCCTCGGGCGCGGGGTTGAGTTCGGGGGAATCAGGCGAGTCGGTAGAGCTCATGGTGCTGTCCGTTCAGGGTCAGTCGTTCGGCAGCGCAACTTCGGGCGCACTGCGGGGCATAGAGGTCGGCTGCACGACTTCGGTCGTTTCAGACGGAGGATGGTGTTCACCGGGTTCAGCGTCGGCCGCAGCAGGGTCTGGCGCTTCTTGCCGTGGGGTTGCTTGCGGGGCTTCCAGACTCTCGATTTCAGGCAGGCGCTGCTGCAGGCCGTCGAAATTCGGCAGCATGTCGCCGCGCTCGCCCAACGGGGGCAGGGCGTCGAGGGTTTTCAGTCCGAGATCGTCGAGAAATTGCGCCGTGGTGGCCAGAAGGGCCGGTCGGCCCGGCGCTTCGCGGTGGCCGATCACCTCGACCCAGCCCCGGTCTTCAAGCTGACGGATGATCTGGGCATTGACCACCACCCCACGAATCTCTTCGATGTCGCCCCGGGTCACGGGCTGACGGTAGGCGATGATGGCCAGGGTTTCCAGCACGGCGCGCGAATACTTTTGCGGCTTCTCGGGATAGAGCCGGTCGAGAAAAGGCTGCATCTCCGCCCGGCTTTGAAAGCGCCAGCCCTGCGCCAGCCGCACGAGCTCGACGCCGCGCTCCTGCCAATCGCTGCGCAGTTCATCGAGCAGCGCGCGCACGGTGTCGGCGGCGATCGTGTCGTCGAACAGGCGCCGCAGTTCAGCGACGGAAAGGGCTTGGGAAGCACAGATCAGCGCGGTCTCGAGGACCCGCTTGGCCTCTTGCGTGTTCATAGATACCCGGTAAAGGGCGGTATCAGCCGGAAGTCGTCCGCTGTGCCGCAGGTGCCCGAAGGCGGGCGCAATGTGTCGATGCGTGGCGCTCAAGTCAGCGCCCCCCGGAGTCAGGCTGCACCCGACTCGCCCCCTTGGGGGTCAAGAAAACTGGGGACGGCCCCGCGTTTGCCTGAGAGTTATTGCCGATTTTAATACGTCTGCGTAGCGCGCTTGCCGCTCACGCTTCAGGCGGCAGGGGCAAGCTCTGCTTTTACGGGCGGGTAGAACGCGTCGGCGTGCAGATCGTTCTCCGGCAGGCCCCGTTCCAGCAGTGACGCGCTGATGGCCTCGACCATGCCCGGCGGCCCGGCCAGATAGACCTTGGAACCGGCAAACTCGGCCACCTGTTCCAGCAGATGCGCGGCCAGCGGGCGATGCACGGCCTGCGGCGGATCTCCCGGTTGCGCCTCGTCCAGCGCAAGGTGATAGCTGAAGTTGCGATAGCTGCGGCGCATCTGCTCCATCTGCTCCAGTCCGTACACATCGGCCTGATTGCGAAATCCGGCAAACAGCACCACGGGTTCGAGCTTGCCGTTGTCGAGCGCGGTGTGCGCCACACTGAGCATGGGTGCCAAGCCCGTGCCGCCGCCCACGGCATAGAGCGGCCCTTGGTGGCGCGGGCGGAAATAGCTCGTTCCCATGGGCCCACGCACCAGCAGCTGCGCGCCGGGACGAATCACGCTCCCCAGCAGGCTGCTCAGCGCCCCGGTCGGGGTGCGGCGGATGTGAAACTCCAGCAGATCGTCATATTCCGCATCGACAGGCGTGCTGGCCATGGAGAAATCGCGCGCGATTTCCTGCCCGTCTACCTCGACCACGATCTGGGCATACTGGCCGGCCGAAAAGGTGAAGGGAATGCCCTCCATATCGGCGAACTCGATATGCAGCCGCAGCGCGAAAATATCCTGCGTCAACGGCTCCAGCGCCACCACGCGGCACAGCAATTTGCGCTCGGGGTGCGCGATCAGATCGTCGCTATCGGTCAGCCGGATGGTGATGTCTTCGCTCAGAGTGGCACGGCAGGCCAGAATGATGCCGCTGTCCCGCTGCGCATCCGGCAGCGCCTTGGGGTCATATTTTTTCAGCTTGACCTGACCCGACTCGAGCACGCACTTGCACGAACCGCATTCCCCCGACTTGCAGGAATAACGAATCGGCACCTGATGCCGCCTGAGCAGCTTCAGCAGGTTCTCGTCGGGGTCGGCAAGAAGATCGGTTTCTGCCGGGAGGATGTGAACGCGGGGCATGGAGTGAATGCTTTCAAGAAACTCGCCAGGCCGCCCCAAGAGTTTCTTGCCCCTTGAGGGGAAAACTGGGCGAAGCGAAGGTTTCGGGGTGGGCTTAAACCGCGACTTCGCCGGTCTCGCCGGTGCGAATGCGCACCACCTGCTCGACGCTGGTGACAAAAATCTTGCCGTCGCCAATCTTTCCGGTACGCGCCGCCTTGACGATGGACTCGATCGCCCGCTCGACCTGGTCTTCCTTGATGACGGCTTCGACCTTGACCTTGGGCAGGAAATCCACCACATATTCGGCGCCGCGATACAACTCGGTATGCCCCTTCTGACGGCCAAAACCCTTGACTTCGGTCACTGTCAGGCCGGTGACGCCAATCTCCGCCAAGGCCTCGCGTACCTCGTCGAGTTTGAACGGCTTGATGATGGCGGTGATGAGTTTCATGTCAGGGCTCCTCGGTGTGATTGAAGACGGAATTTAACTGGGGATGCGCGAATCGGCAGGATTCAGAACGATTCCCGGAATTTTGAGGTGATCGGATAGCGCCAATCGCGGCCGAATGCGCGGTGGGTGACGCGGATGCCCGGAGGGGCCTGCCGCCGCTTGTACTCCGACAGTTTGAGCAGGTGTATCACCCGCTCGACATCGGCCCGGGCATAGCCTGCGGCCAGCACGGTTTCCACCCGTTCGTCCTGCTCCATATAGCGCTGCAGAATGCCGTCGAGCACGTCGTACGGAGGCAGACTGTCCTGATCGGTCTGATCGGCGCGCAGCTCGGCGCTGGGCGCTCGGGTGATGATGCGCTGCGGAATGACCTCGGCCTCGCCCATTGCGGCCGCGTGCGCGTTGCGCCAGCGCGCCAGCTCCCAGACCAAGGTCTTGGTCACGTCCTTGATGACGGCGAAACCCCCGGCCATATCGCCATAGAGCGTGGCGTAACCCATGGCCATCTCGCTCTTGTTGCCGGTGGTCAGCACGATGCGTCCGCTGTTGTTCGACAGGCCCATGAGCAAGGTGCCGCGAATGCGCGCCTGAATGTTCTCCAGCGTGGTGTCACCGGGGTGCTCGTGCAACAGCGGGGCCAGCGTGGTGCGAAAGGTTTCGAACAGCGGCGTGATGGGCAGCACGTCGTACTGCACGCCTAGGCGCTGCGCCATTTCTGCGGCGTCGTCGAGCGAGATCTGCGCGGTGTATTGCGACGGCATCATCACCGCGCGCACCTTTTCGGCGCCGAGCGCATCCACCGCGATGGCCAGCACCAGCGCCGAATCCGCCCCGCCCGACAGCCCGATGAGCGCCCCCGGAAATCCGTTCTTGCCCAGATAGTCGCGCACCCCGAGCACCAGCGCCGCGTACACCTCGGCATGGTCGGACTTCAACGGCGCCACATGCGCCGGAGTCTGCTTGAGCACCTCGCCGCCGGTCACATCGACACGCAGGATGTCTTCGACGAATTGCGGCGAGCGTGCCACGAGCTCGCCTGCGCGGTCGAGCACAAAAGACGCGCCGTCGAACACGATCTCATCCTGCCCGCCCACCATTTGCGAGGCGACCAGCGCCATGCTGTTTTCCAGACAGCGCTCGCGCATCACCCGCTCGCGCTCCGCCGTCTTGCCGCGGTGATAGGGCGAGGCATTGAGCACCAGCAGCACCTGAGCGCCGGCCGCGCGGGCCATGCGTGGCGCATGCGGCAGCCAGGCGTCTTCGCAAATATTGATGCCGAAATGCGTCCCCCCGGCCTCGAACACCACCGGCTGATCGCCCGGCGCGAAATAACGGCGTTCATCAAACACCTGATAGTTGGGCAACTCATGCTTGCAATAGGTCGCTTCGACCACGCCGCCCCGCAGCAGCGACGCCGCGTTGCAGGCCACCGCCTGCTGGGTCGAGGCGATCCGCGGCGCTTCGGCGGCGGCCAGCCCCAAGGGATGCCCGACGACCAGCGCCAATTCCGGCAGGTCCGACAGGTCATGCGCAAGCTGCTTCAATGCGGCAGCACTGGCTTGCAGGAAGGCCGGGCGCAGCAACAAGTCTTCCGGGGGATAGCCGGTCAGCGCCAGCTCCGGGGTGACGACCACGCGCGCGCCCTGTGCATAGGCCTGCCGCGTCAGGCGGGCGATCTGCGCCGCATTGCCCGCAAGATCACCCACGGTCGGGTTGCATTGAATAACAGCGAGTTGGAGAGTCATGGCTGAGGATTTTCGCACCGAGTTGTCGGACGCGGTGAACGCACTGCCCGCCGCCGATTGGGAGAGCCTGGTCGCGGCAACCCCCGGCGCCACGCCGTTTCAGCGCCATGTCTGGCTGAGCGCGCTGGAGCAAAGCGGCTGCGTGGGCGCAGAGACCGGCTGGCAGCCCGTGGTCGTGTCGCTGCGCGATGCCAGCGGCGCGTTGGCCGCCGCCTGCGCGCTGTATGTGAAATCGCACTCCTACGGCGAATACGTTTTCGACTGGGCCTGGGCCCGCGCCTATGCCGAGCATGGCCTGCCCTACTACCCCAAACTCCTGCTCGCCGTGCCCTTCACTCCCGTGGGCGGCGCCAAGTTGCTGGGGCGCGACGCCACCGCGCGCAAAGCGCTGCTCGGCGAAATTCTGGCCATCGCCCGGCGCAGCGGGTTCAATTCGCTGCACGCCCTTTTTCTCGACCCGCAGGAGGCTCAGTGGTGTAGCGCGCTCGGTCTGTTGGAGCGCACTACCCTGCAGTTTCACTGGCGCAACCCTCCCGCAGAAGGTGGGGCGGTCTGGCCCGACTTCGAGGCTTTTATCGGCAGTTTGAGGCACGATAAACGCAAAAAGATCAAACAAGAGCAACGCCAGGTGCGCGATGCCGGAGTTTGTTTCCGCGCCCTTGTCGGGACAGAAATCACCGAATCGCACTGGGATTTTTTCACTCGCTGCTATCAAACGACCTACGCCCTGCACGGCTCCGATCCCTACCTGAACCGCGCATTTTTTCAGACCATCGGCGCCCAAATGCCCGAGCACTGCCTGCTGTTTATCGCAGAACGAGACGGCCAGCCCGTGGCCAGTTCGCTCGTCCTGCTCGACCCGCAAAGCCGCATCGCCTACGGTCGCTACTGGGGCGCCGTCGCCCACATTCCGGCCCTGCACTTCGACGCGTGCTATTACCAGCCCATCGCCTGGTGTCTGGCCCATGGCTACACCACCTTCGAAGGCGGCGCACAGGGCGAGCACAAAATGGCGCGCGGACTGCAACCCGTCGCCACCCGCTCGGCGCATTGGCTGGCGCAACCGCAGTTTTCGCGGGCGGTGGAAGATTATTTGGAGCGTGAATCAGCCGCGCTCGCCGAGCATCAGAACAGCCTGCAAGAGCGCCTGCCGTTCAAGGAAGTGCAGTGAACCCGCGGCGCTTCAGGCCCGCTGCGCCAGCCGCTTTTCGATGAAGGCGAGCAGCCCCGTGCTGGCCTGTTCCACCAGATCGAGTACCCGCTCGAAATCGCGTTCAGTGCCGTAATACGGATCGGGCACGGCGGCCACCGGCGCCTGCGGCGCAAAACTCAGAAACAGTCGGCAGCGCGAGGCAAACTGCGGCGGGCATCGCTGTTCCAGCAAGGCGAGGTTGTCCCAGTCCATCGCCAAGAGCAGGTCGAAACGCGAAAAATCTGCGTCTTCCACCGCGCGGGCGCGCAGGCCGGAGAGGTCGTAGCCCCGCTCCAGCGCATGACGCTGACTGCGGCGATCGGGCGCCGAGCCCACGTGGAAGGCGTGGGTGCCGGCCGAATCGATGCGAACCCGCTTTTCCAACCCGGCTTCATGCACTCTGGCGCGAAATACGCCCTCGGCGGTTGGCGAGCGGCAGATATTGCCCATACAGACAAACAGCACGGAAAACTCAGACATGGTTGAACTCACAGGAATGCAGAAATTCGGTAGACGCAATAGACATTATCCGGGCTGCCAGCCATCGAAATCGCAAGTTTTGCAAAGTTGTGTCAACCCAAAGACCGGGACACGCATTAAGCCTCTGATCCAGCTTGGATCGTTTCCATCCCAAACATTGAAAGTGCATCCCATCATGAAAAAAATTGCTGCCACGCTGTTTGCTTCCCTGTTCGCCACCGTTGCCATGGCGCAAACTCCGGCCCCGGCTGCCCCTGAAGCCGCCAAGCCCGAAGCCCACAAGGAAATGAAAAAAGAGCACAAAAAGGTCGAACACAAGAAGGTTGAGCACAAAAAGGCCGTGCACAAGGAAATGAAAAAAGAAGAAAAGAAGGCTCAGTAAGGCCTTCGAGACGTTCGCCTACACGCTAGGCGCTCCGGCATGACGGCAGCACCTGCCGTACTTGCCCGTCGAAATCCCCCGCAGCAGCACCCGCGGGGGATTTTTTCATTCCGCATCGGTAAAACCGGCCTTCCTGACGAGCCGACAGGCTCTTGAAATTCGGCAAGACACCCCCAAGCTGGAAAGGTCATTTTTTATAACCGCGCGCTCACGCCGCGCTCGCGACCATGCAGACTGATCCCCAGAACCCCCCTTCCGACGATCCGCAAACCGCTGGCGGTGCGCATCAGGAGTTGATTCCCGAGCCCGTGCTGAGCGACGAGCTGGCGCAGGCACAGGAAGAAATCACCAAGCTCAACGACCAATTGCTGCGCGCCCGCGCCGAGGTGGAAAACATCCGCCGCCGCGCGGAAGATGAAGCCGCCAAGGCACGCAAGTTTGCGGTGGAAGGCTTCGCCGAATCACTGCTCCCGGTCAAGGACAGCCTGGAGGCGGCGCTGGCCGACACCAGCGGCAAGCCCGATGTGCTCAAACAAGGCGTGGAACTCACCCTGAGCCAGCTCAAATCGGCCTTCGAGCGCAACCGCCTGCTGGAAATCGCTCCTGCGGCTGGAGACAAATTCGACCCGACGTTGCACCAGGCCATTTCGGTGCAACCGGCCGAGCAGCCTTCCGGCACGGTGGTTTCGGTGCTGCAAAAAGGCTATCGGATCGCTGAACGCACCCTGCGTCCGGCACTGGTCACAGTGGCGCAATAAGTCCCTGTATGGGTATGGCCAGATTCGGTACGGCCAGATTCGCAAGACTTGAATTCACAACAAGCTTCCTCATTTAACTAGCAGTCAAAAATCAGCGCCCCGCGGCGCGGCACATTCGGAGAATTTCCATGGCAAAAATCATCGGCATCGACCTGGGCACCACCAATTCCTGCGTGGCGGTCATGGAGGGCAATACGCCCAAGGTCATTGAGAACAGCGAAGGCGCACGCACCACGCCATCCATCGTCGCCTATATGGAAGACGGCGAAATTCTGGTGGGTGCCTCGGCCAAGCGCCAGTCGGTCACCAATCCCAAAAACACGCTTTACGCCGTCAAGCGCCTGATCGGCCGCAAGTTCGGCGAAAAGGAAGTGCAGAAAGACATCGACCTGATGCCCTACAGCATCGTCAAGGCCGACAACGGCGACGCCTGGGTGGAAGTGCGCGGCAAAAAGCTCGCGCCGCCGCAGATCAGCGCCGAAGTGCTGCGCAAGATGAAAAAGACGGCGGAAGACTATCTGGGTGAAGAAGTCACCGAGGCGGTGATCACCGTGCCGGCCTACTTCAACGACAGCCAGCGCCAGGCCACCAAGGACGCCGGCCGCATCGCCGGTCTGGAAGTCAAGCGCATCATCAACGAGCCCACCGCCGCAGCCCTGGCCTTCGGTCTGGACAAGCACGGCAAGGGCGACCGCAAGATCGCGGTCTATGACCTGGGTGGCGGCACCTTTGACGTGTCCATCATCGAGATTGCCGACGTCGAGGGCGAAAAGCAGTTCGAGGTGCTCTCCACCAACGGTGACACTTTCCTGGGCGGTGAAGACTTCGACCAACGCATCATCGACTACATCATCGCCGAGTTCAAGAAGGAGCAAGGCGTCGATCTGAGCAGGGACGTGCTCGCGCTGCAGCGCCTGAAAGACGCGGCCGAGAAGGCCAAGATCGAACTCTCCAGCTCCACCCAGACCGAGATCAACCTGCCCTACGTCACGGCCGATGCCTCCGGTCCGAAGCACCTGAACCTCAAACTCACCCGCGCCAAGCTGGAGTCGCTGGTTGAAGAGCTGATCGAGCGCACCATCGCACCCTGCCGCACGGCCATCACCGATGCCGGTGTGAAGGTGGGCGACATCGACGACGTCATCCTGGTCGGCGGCATGACCCGCATGCCCAAGGTGCAGGACAAGGTGAAAGAGTTCTTCGGCAAGGAACCCCGCAAGGACGTGAACCCCGACGAGGCCGTGGCCGTAGGCGCGGCCATTCAGGGTTCGGTGCTGGCAGGCGACCGCAAGGACGTGCTGCTGCTCGACGTCACCCCGCTGTCTCTGGGCATCGAGACCATGGGCGGCGTGATG
The DNA here is from genome assembly GCF_002482605.1 of Thiomonas sp. UBA7699. Lineage (NCBI taxonomy): Bacteria > Pseudomonadati > Pseudomonadota > Betaproteobacteria > Burkholderiales > Thiomonas > Thiomonas sp. UBA7699. Next base: position 36,910 of record NZ_DLGH01000027.1, read on the forward strand.
ACCAAGATGATCACCAAAAACACCACGGTGCCGACCAAGCATGCGCAGGTCTATTCCACCGCGGATGACAACCAGCCTGCGGTGACCATCAAGGTATTCCAAGGCGAGCGTGAGATGGCGGCGGGCAACAAACTGCTGGGCGAATTCAACCTCGAAGGCATTCCGCCCGCACCTCGCGGCGTGCCGCAGATCGAAGTGACCTTCGACATCGACGCCAACGGCATTCTGCACGTCAGCGCCAAGGACAAGGGCACCGGCAAAGAAAACAAGATCACCATCAAGGCCAATTCCGGCTTGAGTGAAGAGGAAGTGCAGCGCATGGTGCGCGATGCCGAGGTGAACGCGGCCGAAGACCACAAGAAGCGCGAACTGGTCGATGCCCGTAACCAGGCAGACGCTGCGGTGCACAGTGTGCGCAAATCGCTCTCGGAGTATGGCGACAAACTGGACGCAGGCGAAAAATCGGCCATCGAAACTTCCTTGAAGGAAGCGGAAGAGGCGATCAAGTCGGAGGACAAGGCCGAGATCGAGGCCAAGACTAGCGCCCTGCTCGCCGCCAGCCAGAAACTGGGCGAAAAGATGTACGCCAGCCAAGCCGCTGAACCCGGCGCGGCCGGTGGCGCCTCGTCTGGTAGCGGTGGAGGCCAGGCTGCGGGCGACGACACCGTGGTCGATGCCGAGTTCAAGGAAGTGAAGGACGGCAAGGCCTGATCGTCTTCAGACTTGAAGTCTCCCGACGGGAGGGCCGCTAATCGTGCGGCCCTCCCGTTTGTCCATTGTTATTGAACCGATTCGCAAGGCAGAACCCGTGGCAAAACGTGACTACTACGAAGTCTTGGGCGTGAGCAAAAACGCCTCGGAAGACGAGATCAAGAAGGCCTACCGCAAGCTGGCCATGAAGCACCACCCCGACCGTAATCAGGGCAACAAAGACTCTGAAGAGCAGTTCAAAATCGTCAAGGAAGCCTACGAGTGCCTGTGCGACACCCAGAAGCGCGCCGCCTATGACCAATATGGCCACGCCGGGGTTGATCCCTCGGCGGGAGGCTTTGGCGGATTCGGAGGCGGTGCGGGAGGATTTGGCGACTTCGGCAACATTTTCGACGAGATTTTCGGCGGCGGGCGGCGCGGTGGCGGCGGGCCGCAGGTTTACCGCGGCAACGATCTGAGCTATTCACTGGAAATCAGCCTCGAAGATGCCGCAAACGGCGTGAACAAAAGCCTGCGCATCCCCGGCTGGGAAGAATGCAGCACTTGCCACGGCAGCGGCGCCAAACCCGGCACCAAACCCATCACCTGCACGACCTGCCATGGCAGCGGTCAGGTGGCGCAGCGCATGGGACCGTTCGCCATGCAGCAGACCTGTCCGACCTGCCACGGCACGGGCAAGCTTATTCCCGAGCCCTGCCCGGCCTGTCATGGCCGTGGCCGCGTCCAGAAGCAGAAGACCCTGGAAGTGCAGATTCCCGCGGGCATCGACTCGGGCATGCGCATCCGCTCCACGGGCAACGGCGAACCCGGCGTCAACGGCGGGCCGCCCGGAGACCTGTATGTGGAAATCCACATCAAGCAACACCCGGTGTTCGAGCGCGATGGCGACGACCTGCACTGTCACGTTCCGGTGAGCATGGCGAAGGCGGCTCTGGGCGGCGGCATCGATGTGCCCACGCTGGGCGGCAAGGCAGAAATCGACCTCCCCGAAGGCACGCAGGCGGGCAAGACCTTCCGCCTGCGCGGCAAAGGCATCAAAGGCCTGCGCTCGAGCTATCCCGGTGACCTGTATTGCCACATCACGGTGGAAACGCCGATCAAGCTCAACGAGGAGCAGAAGCGTCTGCTGCGCGAGCTCGACGAGTCGCTGAAAAGGGGCGGCGATCGCCACTCTCCGCAAGCCAAGTCGTGGTTCGACAAGGCCAAGGAATTCTTCAAACCGGTTTGAGCCAACGACCAAAGTGCAAGGCAGGGGCAAGGGGTGCGAAAATAGCGCCCTTTGTCATCTCAAGAGCATCATGGACGCAGAACGCCTCAACGCCATCTCCAATCGAATTACCGACCTCCAGCAGCGCGTTCAAGCGCTAAGGGGGTATCTTTGACTTCGATGCCAAGGCGTCGCGGCTAATGGAAGTTGCAGGGGCGCTCGAAGACCCGCAGGTCTGGAACGACCCCAAACGCGCGCAAGAGTTGGGCCGCGAACGCAAGTCGCTCGAAACCGTGGTGCTCGGGCTGGAGAGCCTCACCACGGCGCTGGCCGATCACAGCGAGCTGTTCGAGATGTCGCGCGAGGAAGGCGATGACGCCACCTGCGAAGCCATCGAGGCCGATGTCGAGAAGTCCGCCGCCGAGGTCGAGGCGCTGGAATTCCGCCGCATGTTCTCCAACCCGCTCGACCCGAGCAACTGCTTCATCGACATTCAGGCCGGCGCCGGTGGCACCGAGGCCTGCGACTGGGCCAGCATGCTGCTGCGGCAGTACCTGCGCTACTGCGAACGCAAGGGCTTCAAGACCGAGGTGATGGAAGAGACCGAGGGCGACGTCGCGGGCATCCGCAGCGCCACGATCAAGGTCGAAGGCGACTACGCCTACGGCCAGTTGCGCACCGAAACCGGGGTGCATCGCCTGGTGCGCAAGAGCCCGTTTGACTCGTCCGGCGGCCGCCACACCAGCTTCGCCAGCGTGTTCGTCTACCCCGAGGTGGACGACTCGATCGAGATCGATATCAACCCTGCGGACGTGCGCACCGACACCTTTCGCGCCAGCGGCGCCGGCGGTCAGCACATCAACAAGACCGACTCGGCGGTGCGCCTGACGCACATGCCCACCGGCATCGTGGTGCAGTGCCAGAACGATCGCTCGCAACATAAAAACCGCGCCGAAGCGTGGCAGATGCTGCGCTCGCGGCTGTACGAGCACGAGATGCGCAAGCGCATGGCCGAACAGCAGACGCTGGAATCGACCAAGAGCGACGTGGGCTGGGGCCACCAGATCCGCAGCTATGTGCTCGATCAGAGCCGCATCAAGGATCTGCGCACCAACGTCGAAATTTCCAACACCCAGAAAGTGCTCGACGGCGATCTCGACGAATTCATCACCGCCAGCCTGAAGTCCGGCCTTTGAACCTCAACCTGAGCTCCACTGAGCCCCACTGATCCCCATTGCCCCGCTGAACTCCGCACTGCCATGACCGCCAAACCCGACACGCCTGCCCGCATCACCCGCCTGGCGGAGTACACCCCGCCGTCCTACGCCATCGACAGCGTGCATTTGCGCTTCGATCTCGACCCCGCCAAGACCCGCGTGCACAGCCGCATGGCGGTGCGTCGCCTTGAAGGCGCAGCCGAGTCCGCCCCGCTGGTGCTCGACGGCGAAGACATCACCTTGTTGACCCTGAAGGTGAACGGCGAATTCGTCGCCTTCCGCCAGGATGGCAACACCCTGGTGCTCGACAAACTGCCCGAGACCTTCACACTGGAAATCGAAACCCTCAATGTCCCCCAGGCCAACACCCAGTTGGCAGGGCTCTACATGTCGGGCGGCGCGTTCTTCACCCAGTGCGAGGCCGAGGGTTTTCGCCGCATCACCTACTGGCCCGACCGCCCGGATGTGATGAGCCGCTTTCACATCACCCTGCGGGCCGACAAATCGAAGTACCCGGTGCTGCTGTCCAACGGCAATCTGGTGTCGCAGATCGACCTGGACGGCGGCCGCCATGAAGCGGTGTGGGACGATCCGTTTCCCAAGCCCTGCTACCTGTTCGCCCTGGTTGGCGGCAATCTGGTGTGCCGCGAACAGACCGTGCGTGCCGCCTCGGGCAAGACGCATCTGCTGCAGGTCTATGTGCGCGCGGGCGATCTCGACAAGACCGAGCACGCGATGGAGTCGCTGATCAAGGCTATCGCCTGGGACGAACAGCGCTTCGGCCTGAGCCTCGATCTGGAGCGTTTCATGATCGTGGCGGTGAGCGACTTCAACATGGGGGCCATGGAAAACAAGGGCCTCAACATTTTCAACACCAAGTATGTGCTGGCCAATCCGGCCACCGCCACCGATGCCGACTATGACGGTATTGAGAGCGTGGTCGGCCACGAGTACTTCCACAACTGGACGGGTGACCGCATCACCTGCCGCGACTGGTTTCAGCTCAGCCTCAAGGAAGGCCTCACCGTCTTCCGCGATCAGGAATTCAGCCAGGATCTGGCCGCCGCTTCGGGCGGTGAATCCGCGCGCGCGGTCAAGCGTATCGAAGATGTGCGGGTGCTGCGTACCGCGCAGTTTTCCGAAGACGCCGGTCCGATGGCGCACCCGGTGCGCCCCGAGCAATACCAGGCCATCGACAATTTCTACACCGCCACCGTCTACGAAAAGGGCGCCGAGGTGGTGCGCATGATGCAGACTCTGGTGGGAAGAGCCGGTTTCCGCAAAGGCATGGATTTGTACTTCCAGCGCTTCGACGGCCAGGCCGTGACCTGCGACGACTTCGCTCAGTCCATGGCCGACGCCAACCCGGACTCCGCGCTGGCGCAACATCTTGCCGCCTTCAAGCGCTGGTACAGCCAGGCTGGCACCCCGCGCCTGCACGCCAGCGGCGCGCTCGATACCGCTGCCCGCACCTACACCCTCACCCTGCGCCAAACCTTGCCCGACACGCCCGGTCAAACGGGTAAACAGCCGCAGGTCATTCCGGTCGCCACGGGCTTGCTCGACGCCCGGGGTAATTCCCTGCCGCTGTGGCTGCAAGGCCAGGACAAGGGCACCTCGACCGTGCTGGTCCTCACTGAAGACCAGCAGACTTTCGTCTTCGAGCAGATCGATGCCGATGCAGTCACGCCCTCATTGCTGCGCGGCTTCTCCGCCCCAGTCATCCTCGACTACGCCTACACCGATGCCGAGTTGCTGCATCTGCTCGCGCACGATGCCGACCCCTTCAACCGTTGGGAAGCGGCGCAGCGACTGTCGCTGTCGCGCGTGCTGGCGGCCGTTCGCGGCGAGGCGCTGAACCTCGATGCGCCCTATCTCGACGCGCTGCGCGCCGTGCTCCGCGACCCGAAGCTCGATCCGGCGTTCAAGGAACTGCTGCTCACCCCGCCCGGCGAGGCCTACATCGCCGAGCAGCTTGAAGAGGTCGATCCTCCTCGCATCCACCGCGCCCGTCAGGCGCTACGCACCGTGCTGGCGCGAGAACTCGCGCAGGACTGGCAAACCCTCTGGGACACCCTCACGCCCGAAGGCGGCTACAGCCCCGATTTTGCCAGTGCCGGTCGCCGCGCCCTGCGCAATCTGGCCCAGGCACATTTGTGCGAACTCGGACAGGCGACTTGGCTGGGACGGGTCTATCAGCGCGTCAAGGATGCCGACAACATGACCGACCGCTTCGCCGCGCTGGCCGCGTTGGTACATGTCGGCGCCGATCTCGCCAAGCCAGCGCTGGAGCGCTTCGCCACCCAGTTCGCCGGTGAAGCCCTGGTCATGGACAAATGGTTCGCGCTGCAGGCCAGCGCGCCCGACCACGACGGGCAGCAACTCGACCGCGTGCGCGCGCTGATGCGGCATCCCGCCTTCTCCATCCACAACCCCAACCGCGCACGCAGCGTGCTGTTCGCCTACTGTCAGGCCAACCCCGGCGCCTTCCACCGCACCGACGGAGCGGGCTACGCCTTCTGGGCCGAACAGGTTCAGGCGCTCGATGCCATCAACCCACAGGTCGCCGCCCGGTTGGCGCGGGCTCTCGACCGCTGGCGCAAGCTCGCGCCCGCCTATCGCGAAGCGGCGCAACAGGCGCTACGCACCGTGGCCGAAAGCGCCACGCTGTCTTCCGACACCCGCGAAATCATCGAACGCGCCCTGGCCGACTGATCGCGGCGCGCCCCTTCCCTTCCAGAGACTCCCCATGACCCAATCCGTCAACCTCACCCGCTATCTCGTCGAGCAGGAACGCGAGCACGGCGTTATCACGCCCCAATTGCGCCTGCTCGTCGAAGTGGTCGCCCGCGCCTGCAAACGCATCAGCATCGCCGTGAACAAAGGCGCATTGGGCGATGTGCTCGGCTCTGCCGGCACCGGCAATGTGCAAGGCGAAGTGCAGAAGAAGCTCGACGTCATCGCCAACGATGTGCTGATCCACGCCAACGAGTGGGGCGGACATCTGGCCGCCATGGCCTCGGAAGAAATGGACACCGTGTTCCCGGTCTCCGAGCACTACCCGCGCGGCGAATACCTGCTGCTGTTCGACCCGCTCGATGGCTCGTCCAATATCGACGTGGACGTCACCATCGGCACCATCTTTTCCGTGCTGCAGATTCCCAAAAACACCACAGACGTCACCGAGCAACATTTTCTCCAGGCCGGCAGCAAGCAAGTTGCCGCCGGCTATTGCGTCTATGGCCCGCAAACCCAACTCGTGCTCACCGTAGGACATGGAGTGGCCGTGTTCACCCTGGACCGGGAACAGGGCAGTTTCGTCCTCACTGAGCGCGATTTGCAAATTCCGCCCAGCACCAGCGAGTTCTCGATCAATATGTCGAATCTGCGTCACTGGGCACTACCAGTAACGCGCTACATCGACGAATGCCTGCAAGGCAAGGACGGTCCGCGCGGACGCGACTTCAACATGCGCTGGGTGGGCAGCATGGTGGCCGATGTGCACCGCATCCTCATGCGTGGCGGCGTGTTCCTGTATCCGTGGGACAAGCGCGAGCCGAACAAACCCGGCAAGCTGCGCCTGCTGTACGAAGCCAACCCCATGAGCTTGCTGGTGGAGCAAGCCGGCGGCGCAGCCACAACTGGCTCGCAGCGCATCCTCGACATCGTCCCCACCTCGCTGCATGAGCGTTGCAGCGTGATGCTCGGCTCGCGCGAAGAAGTCGAACTGCTGCAGCGCTACCACGCCCAGACCGTTTGAACTGAAAAGTAAATCCCGCCCCTGGTATAGAATGGTCGGCTTCGCCGGTGTAGCTCAGTTGGTAGAGCAGCGCATTCGTAATGCGAAGGTCGAGGGTTCGACTCCTTTCACCGGCACCAATAGTCCTTAAAACCGCCCTAACCGGCGTTTTTTTGTGCTCGATCGCCAGAAAAAAGAAAAATCCCAAGTGAATCAATCACTTGGGATTTTATTTTGGCGGAGAGAGGGGGACAGGAGAACGATGCATTTAATGCCATCTTCTCCTCAGGCAGAAGCACAGCAACGAGCGCATATCGTAGCAATGCTATGCGCGTCTTTGGGGCAAGCGCGGACATCTTCATCGCGCCGTCTAAAAAAGCACAAAAGCACGCAATCCGCGCCACGTCATGTTTTCGGACAAGGGGCTGACCAATTGCAGCAAAGCGCCTCCGGGCAGCTTCCAGAGTGGCCGCGTCCTTTGACGAAGTTCGAGGACTCGGGCAGCGACTCGGGTGAATCCTCCTAGCAGCTCGTCGGTCTGGACGCCATGCGATCAGACATCCTGTGTGGGCTGGACTAAGACGCTGGGCCGGGAGACTCAGACATCAAATACGAAGGAGCGGACTGTTAGGCCACTCCAGGGTTCCATCGCATGATGCGCAACGAAAAAAAACAGTGGGCGGCAAGGGCGTGCGCTGTTTTTTTGGCACCCTGCCCGAGCTGCATCAGTAGAGAGCATTCTGGCACAGGTCACAGCAAAGGGAACCGCCTACAGACCAGCCTCTGCGACCGAGTCACGACATCCCGTTCCTACACGGAGATCGTCAGATCAAGTGCCCCGCAGTCAAACCCGACCCACGGCTCCAGGCCGGGCTCAGTGGTCACGAACAGTTCCGTCTCCCCGATCTCCTCCAGCCGGGCCGCTATCGCTGCGGCGAGAGCGATGGCCCTGTAGTCTGCTTTCAGCTTTTGCATGTTTGGTTGCCTCACGTTGTGCTGCCAGTAAAGGCGCTGGCCCGCCGAAAATCGCGTGATAGGTGAACGGGTCCACAAAGGACAGGAGGGTCTTGGCAAACGTGGCCAAGTCAACCCCCAGCACTTGCGCCCAGATCGGATAGTCCTCGGGCGGCACCCTTCCCCGCCCATTCTCCACCTGGGAGATCATCGTGTAATACTCGTACCCGAGAGCCCGCGCCACCTGAGCCTGGGTCAGGCCCGCGTCGATCCGCAGACCCTTGATGTAATTCCCCGCTCTGCGCCGCATGACGCGGGCGATCTCATTGTTGACGCTGTATTGACTATTCATCGTCACTCCCCTCGTATGTGGTCGATAGTGGCCAGGAATGCGACAACCAACACGATCAAAAGCATGATTTTTCCGAAAAACATCATAGGGTTAGCCCTTTATGTTGCCTGTGAACTATTCCACAGTGTTGCGTATCGTTACACACTTGCCCACACTGCACCAGGCCCGTCAGTGGTCAGGATCAGACCAGCACCCCGGAGCAGTCACAGGCCAAGACCCAGGACCACCCCAAAAACGCATCAGGAAGGCCAGGGACGGGCTTTCACAGGGCAGGCCAGGGTTAGGTAGCCACCACACCTTCTAGCCCGTTTTAGAGCCTCTAATCCGTCCGACCTGTCCTAGGACCTCGACCGCCCAGGACTTGGCCCACTGGGCTCGACTGTCCTTGCTCTCTCGGATCATGGATCATGGCTCTCTCATGTCTTTGACCGAGGGGGCAAAGCAACGCTTTGCTATTCGACATCAAGCCTTCGGCTTTTCGATCTCCCTTTCCCTTCTCAGGACTGTCTTGAGACTTCTCAGGACTTCTCAGGACTTCATGGACTTCATAGACTTATCTCAAGATGTCTATAGACGGTCCAACCGTGGGTGGACAAGTGGTCGCAGAGCTCGTTCTCGAAGATGCGTTCGGTGTGGACGTTGGAGAGCTTGGGCATAGCGGATTTGTTCTTGTTGATGTCGGTCCAGTCGTGTGGGCGCTGTGCTTATGCGTTGGTCACCAGTCCAAGGGAGTGTTGTTGCACTGCACGGAGCCTAAATTCAACAGTGGGACTGTGGCGCCTGCAGCTTGAAACGCATCCTGAGCGAAGCAACCTTGAAGGTGCCGCCATTGCTGTTGGGTCAGATATCGAGACTTCACTTCTGGTGGAAACAAAACGGGGGGGGCCGCCTGAGACTTCGCTGACAGCCCTTTGGTCTGCCAGTTGATGTCAATGGACTCAATTGCATCCAAGACCTGCAGCTTCTCAGGAGCGCCCCTCTCGAGGTCATTGATAAGAAAGAGTTCGAAGGATACGGGTGCGAGAGCCTGAATTAGCGCCCCGCAGACTTCCTCGTCTGTGGTCCCCTTTTGGGTTCGCGTAAAGGTGAGGTCCTTCACCAGCAGATGTCGCTGGGAGGCCTTGTCGACGCGGTAACTGAACCCCTTAGCTTCATTAAGGTGCTCAAGCATCGCATGGGTGTGCTCGGAAACACCTCCGGCCTTGAATTCAAAGCTCAGGGTAAGTCGCGTCACAACTGCATGAACTACCTCGTCCGACGCAGGAATTTGTACGCCCTTGGTGTTTCGCCCATAGGGCCGACCTTCTGACGTTTCCTGCTCAGTCTCCTCGAGAACGTAGCAGCGTTCGGCAGGTCTTCCGCGGAATCCGAAGACGATGTAATAACCACCGTCTGCGGCCGAGAATATGTGCTCGTAGCTGCACACGGAAGTTTCAACGAGTCGTAACTGACTGAGGCTGGAGTCAACAATCAGTTTTTTGGCCTCGACAATTCTTGACTTCAGCAACTCGAGTTCCACTTGGCCTGAGCCGGCTGCTGCCTCGTTCGCAAGAATTGGTGTTAGGCGGCGAGGGGCGCGGTCGGCGACGCCAAAAATCAGTACGCCCTCCCCGTGGTTCAGGAACGAGCAGAAGTCCTTGGCGAATTCCTGTTTGGATTCATTAGTATGTAGTCCATCGTGGAAGGCTTGCTTGTACTCAACCACACTACTTTCTTCGGCATGGGCGATGAATTCACGAAGCTCCCCCTCGCTTCTGGGTGCTGCGTGACTCGCTAAAGCCATCACGCCGCCTCCAGTTGCCGAGGCTGAAAATCATTGATGTTCAGTTGACCAGTGACGGCGGCTGAAATCAACGAGGAGCGGTATTCGCGAAGGAGGGAGATGTGCTCAATTACATGACTTTGCAGTTCGGTGTTTGCGGCCTTCGCCTCCTTGAGAGCGCTTAGCGCCGCTTGCATCTCCGCAGGTGGCGGGACTGGAATCGAGATGCCGCCCACCGTGTCCGTGTTCAGATTCAGTTGTGTGCCCATCTTTCCGAGTCCCGCGTAGGCGAAACCCGCCTCAAAGATGCTGAAAAGCCAGTCGCGCAGGGGCTCCTGCCCGATGGCGGGAAACCAGACAAATCCGTCATGAATGCAACACCGGATGCCCGCGATGCACGGCTTCCCCACAGTTCCGGCAATGCTGAGGAACAAGGCCCCAGGCTCTAGCTTGACGCTGAGCGACGCACCCAGGTCAGACATTTGTTGTTCAGTTTTAGTCAAGAGACCGTCAGACGCGGAGACGTCGGCGATTCGAACCCACGCATACGTACCGCTTTCATCAAAAAACTTCGGGTCGTCTATTGGCCGGGGCGACGCTCCGCGCGCAACCGGTGTCAGCCACTTCAGCTTCTTGACAACCCAGTTAGACGGCGTTTCCCCTATCCAGTCAACATCCGTGGGTACAAATACGTTCGCTGGATTGCAGCCCTTCGTCACCAACGACCAGGTAGTCGACAGGTGATACTCCCTCAAGCGGTCAAGAAGCCTCTCCTTCTCTGCAATCAAAGCATCAATCCGCGCCGTCTTCTCGTCGAGGAAGCTGGCGATGCGTTCTTGGTCTGGAGGGGGTGGCCGCACCACCGACATTCGTTTCAAGTCGTCAAACTTCATTGACTGCCGCAACCCACCGCCCATTCGGTAAAAGAGCTTTGCAAGGTCATATCCGTGCAGCAAGTAGTACGCAAAACGGGGATGAAATGCAGGCTTTGACCTGCTCCCCGTCAGCCGTACCACGGTGAAGTTCGTGGAGTCCATCACGATGGAGAATGATGGACATGAAGACGAGTCGATTCAGCGAAGAGCAGATCATTGGGTTTCTCCGGCAGGCCGAGGCTGGCGTTTCGGTCAAGGAAGTGTGCCGCACCGGCGGCTTCAGCGACGCGACGTTCTACAAGTGGCGCGCCAAGTTCGGCGGCATGGAGGCATCCGAAGCGACGCGGCTGCGTGCACTGGAGTCGGAGAACGCCAAGCTGAAGAAGCTGCTGGCCGAGGCGCACCTGGACATGCACGCGCTCAAGAGCGTTCTCGGGGTAAAACGCTAGCCCCACGGGTCAAACGCGAGGCCATTGGCAAGATGATCAGCGAGCATCATTTGTCCGAGCGCCGAGCGTGCTGCCTCGTGGGGCTCAGCAGAGATAGCTATCGCCATGCGCCCCAGCAGGATGCGCTCAACACTGAACTGCACGGCAAGATCGTTGAGATCGCGCATGTCCGGCGGCGGTTCGGGTATCGGCGCATCCACGACCTGCTGCGCCCCGCATTTCCGGGCATCAACCATAAGCGGGTGTATCGGCTGTACAGCCAGGCCAACCTGGCTGTGCGCAAGCGCAAGAAGGTCCGGCGCGCGGCGGCCGAGCGCGTGCCGCTGCAACTGGCCAAGACGGTCAATGAGGTGTGGAGCCTGGATTTTGTCAGCGACAGTTTGGTAAGCGGCCGACGGTTGAAATGCCTGACCGTGGCCGACGACTTCAGCCATGAATGCGTGGACATTGCGGTCGACTACGGCATTTCTGGCGCCTACGTGACGCGCCTGCTCGACCAAGCCGCGAGATTCCGCGGCTACCCCGCAGCCGTCCGAACCGACAATGGACCGGAGTTCACCAGTCAGGCATTCATGGCGTGGGCCACGAGTCGCGGCGTGCGCCACATCCTGATCGCACCAGGTAAGCCCACGCAGAATGGGTTCATCGAGAGCTTCAACGGCAAGTTCCGCGACGAGTGCCTCAACGAGCAATGGTTCGAGACGCTGCACCAAGCCAGAGTGACCATTGCTGAATGGCGCCGCGACTTCAACGAGGTCCGGCCCCACAGCAGTCTGGGCCGGATACCTCCGGCGCGATTCGCCGAGCAGCATCGCCAGCGCGCTGGCGATGCTGCTCACTCCGCAACCCCCAACGAGGTGAATTAACCTTGCAACCCGGACTCCTGACTTAACGTTGGTACGGCGCGAGGGGGCAGGTCACCTCAAACCCCGTGCGGATGGAAGATCGCATTCTGCGCATCGACCGCCTGCTGCGGCAGGCTGACCGGGGGCTTTTCCGCAGGCGGCGGTGCCAGTTGCTTCTCCGCCTGAGCAATGAGCCGGGCCAGGGCGGCCGACAGCGCGCCGTCGATGTCGATTTCCAGGCCCGCGTGTTTCGCCAGGTTTTCGAGCGCGGTTAATCGGTCGGCCAGCTTGGGGTCACACAGGAAGTGCAATTTGACCGGCTGCGCCGTCTTGGGTTTGATGATGCTGCGCGTGCGTGTTGACATGGATGACTCCTTGGGGGTTAGCTGGGACGGGTCTCGTTTCCAGCAGACTGCGGGGTGGGACTGCTGTGTGCTGATGTGCTGCCAGGTTGCGTTGGCGTGGCCGTGCGCGAGTCCGTGAGCGAGGCCGCGACGTCCGTGACTTCCACCGTCCGCGCGTGCAGTTGCGCCACATCCTTGCAACCCGCGGGCGGGCGCCAAAGCTGCACATCTGCGCCGGGGGCGATGCCGCACACCCGGTCGCGCTGTTGCACATGGTGCGCATCGGTGCGTGCCTGTGTCTCGGCGTCCTTTTCGTTTTCGCACGCGATGACCACACGCGACGCCTTGCGCAACAGGGCCTGGATGGCGGGCTGGTCTAGGAAGCTTCGCACCCCGGCCCCGCCGGTCACGATCACGGTGGGCGGCTGGCCGTCGCCTCCTTCCCTGTCCTGCACCGCCAGCGCGTCCGTGCCGCCTTCGACGATCCATATGGTTGCCGGGTCACCGGGCAGCATCGGACAGAACGCTTTGACCGATCCGCGCAGATCCCGTTTGTTCGGGATGGCGTCATCGTCGATCAGGCGCTGTGTGGCGCTGCGGGGTTGCCGGGCTTCGTCGTAGCCGACGAACAACACCGCCCCAAGCGCATAGCGCAGCATCCCCGCAGCCTCGGCCGCATCGAGCGTGGCCGGACTGATGCCGCGCCCGCCAGGTAGGCCCGCCCTGCACTGCGCTGATGCGGTTGGAATGCGGGCAGTATCAGCGGGATGGATGAGGTGGGTGGGGACTCTGGTGCAGGCTTGGGGGTTTGCACACGCTGCACCAGGGCCGCGCCGCCGGTGAGTTCGAACACGGCGTCACGAAACGAGGTTCCCGGTGCAATGTCGCGCACCAGCGCAATCATGTCGCCGCCATTCTGTCCATACAAGTCGCACCACACCCAGCGCCCTGAGGTCTGGGTCAGCCGGTAGACCTCATCACCGCTGCCGTTGCGCACCGAGGCGTGGCGGCCCTCGCGTTTGACGGTGAAGCCGTGCGCTTCCAGATAAGGCACAGGATCGGCATGCCGCGCATCCTGTCTGGTTTGCTCGTCGATGCGTTCGGGGCTTATTGCTGCTGTTGTTGCGATTGCTGCGGCGTCTGCTGCTGCGCTTGCTGCTGCGCCTGCTGCTGCCCGTTTTGCGGCGCTGGCGCGTCGAAAGCGCGCATCCCAGCGAGGGTCAGCGCCGCCGCCAGAATCGCGCCGCAGACCATCAGCAAGATGCCCTGCGTGAGCGTGAGAGGCGGACGGTTGCTGATGGCGTCCTGCATCTCCTGGGCGGCTTGCATCGCTTGCGCTGCCGCTTGTCTCGTCTGTTTCGGGAGGCTTTGCAGGGCGCTGCTCTGCTCGGCCAGGCGCGTCAAGGCGCTGGTCAGCGCGCGTTCGCTCGTCTGTTGTTGGGCCTGGATCGCTTGCAGGGCCTGGGCCTGCGTCTGCACGATCTGCTGCATCGCCTGCGCCGTCAACAGTTCGATCGTGCGCCGTTGGGCCTCCATCGCCAGCTCGATGTTGGGCAGAATCGGCGTCAAGTGTTCGACGATCGCCTGCGGGAGTTGCTTCAAGTCCTGTGCTGCGGCTTGCACTTGCTCGGAGGTCGGCAAGTGCTGCATGGTCTCGGTCTTGGTCATAGTTCACAATCTTCTTGAGTGAGGCCCATTTGTAGGCAGCGCCGAGGGCGCTGCCCTTGAAAGCCATGCTGTCAATCTCGAACGAGAACCCGTTCAGCGTGCCGGTCGAGGCGATATTCGGCACCACGGTGACGCCCTGCGCTTGCAGGGCATGAGCGAACTCGGTTGCGGTCTGTGGGCCGCGTTTCAGGGTGGCATCCAGGATCTGTTGCAACTGCAAGCGGGGCGGCAGGATGCCCGTGCGCAGGGCCGCTTCGATCTCGCCTTGCTGGGCTTGCTTGCGCTCGGGCGGGACGATCTTGCGGTCGACTGTGTACGTTGCGCCTTGGGTGAGGGTGAGGCGGTACACGCGCTCTAGGCGTTGAATAATTCGGGTGCTGATGAGGTTTTCATGGCGGCCCAGATACACCGCACCGGTTGCACTGACGCGCGAGGCAACGATGTGGATATGCTGGCCTTGCGCGTCGTCATGCATCACGTAGCAGCGCGGATGATCGGGGGTGAATCCCATCCGCGCCATATAGTCGTCACACAGGGTTTTCCAGCGTTCTGGGGGCAGCGTTTCGCCCGCGGGCAGGCGTAGCGAGTTGTGCCAGACGGGCTTACCGATGTCGGGTCGCAGGGCGCGCACGGCAGCGAATTCGCGGCTGAGTTGGCGCACATCGATGCCAGACAGGTTGCCGCCGATGAGCACCCCGGGGCTGTCCTGGTGGTCACGGTCGCGGCCGAAGACGTAGCGCAGCACGCCCTGGAATCCGCTGCCGCGCTTGATGCGGTTCATCCCTTTCATGGGCCTGCCTCCTGGTCGATCTCCTCGTCCGTTCTCGCAGCAAGAAGGGTGCTGCGCAGCGCAAGGAGTACCTCGTGGATGTCGGCCACACTGGGCAGGGACGCCCCCGAGAACCGCGCCGAATTGATGGCCGCAGCGATTTGATTGAGGTTGCTGCCGACGCGCGCCAGCGCACGCCATTGCGCCACGGCGATGCGGTTGGGAGCGGCCGGTGGCCAGCGGTTTAGGAGGGCCGCGCGCATCCATTCGCCACGCGCCAGACGGCCGCGTTTGGCGTCGAGCAGGGCGAGTTCCGTGGGGTTCAGACGCACACTGATGGTGTGCGTGCGGCGCTCGCCAGGTGGGAGCGGTTCGGGGCCGTGGCGGCGGCGCCGGGCGATGAGGGAGCTAGGGTTTTGCATGGTGAGCGCAACAAAGCGTGTGCAGTTCCCCCCGGCAAAGCGCAGCGGCGCCGGGGGCAAGGGCAACCCAAGCGAAGCGCGGGTTAGCCCTTGCTACACGGGTTTTCGGGGTGTGGAGTGCCACGGAAGGCGCGGACAGACTGCATGCCGTCCGATGAGCACGCCAACGAGAGACGATGGCCGGACTGGATCGCCCCTCTGCCGACTGTTGCGACCCCTCGGGCAGCCGGACAAAGACCCCGGCGTTCGCTTCGCTCGCGCCCGACCACGCCCTGCGGGCGTGGTGAACCCCGGCAGGCGGGGAAGGGGATTGGCCTGAAGAGGGGGGTCCCCCGCGGGCGGTTTTAACCCCAGAGGGGTCGGCACGCACCGCGTGCCGGGGGAGGGTCTGGGCTGCGGTGCGGGTTCTGGGTCTGACGGCACCGGCAGTCCAAGCGGGTCGGGGTTGGCCTGCCTTGGACGGACGGGCTGCCGGGCGTCTCATCCCTGCCCTGCTCGCGTTGTGCGCGTGATGGGGGCGCGACATGGCTCAGGGCGCCAGGTTGTCGGCGATTGTTGTCACGCCGTTTTGCATCAGCTCGGCAACCTCGTCGCGTCGAAATCGCAGGGCGCGCCCGATTCGCACCGGATGGAGGTGGCCGCCGACGGTGAGGCGATAAATGGTTGTCCGCGACAGTTGGGTCCACTGTTGGACGGTCTTGACGGTCAGAAGGGTCTGCGTGGGCGGGGTTTGCGTGGGCGTGTGGGTCATGTCGGGTTCCTCAGGGTTGAGGAAGTGTCCAATGACTCGCGTTTACATGCAAACGCCTGTTTTGTTGACAGATTTAATTGATCGAGGTAGTTTTTATCTCGGAGTCAAGGCAAATCCGGCGTAAACCGACTCAATCGCGCCGTGAATGCGACCATGATTCTTTTCTATTGAATTCATCATCTGCATCCACTCGCTCAATCACTCCACAGGGAAGATCGCGGCTTAGCCCCCAGGAACCATGCGGGGCAGATCAGGAGGGGGACTGGGGTAGCGTGCAGGCGCGTGGGCTGCCCGGTCTGCGCGCATCGGGTCAGCACGCGACGTGCTGATGCGTTTGGATCACACCGGCTTTGATGACGGTTTTGATGACAGACGAAGGCAGAAAAGAAAAAAGCCTAAGTGAATCAATTACTTAGGCTTATGTCTTGGCGGAAAGAGGGAGATTATATTTTAATTGAAAATCAATTACTTAGTGCGTTGATACCATGTTCAGAACCATTAAATGAAGATTCTGATGGCATTCCTCAAGCTCCCCCTTGCACCTTCATGCGGCAAGCTCTTGCGTCAAGTCCGGGTGACGTGCAATGAGCCGCAGCAAGCACAGCACGCCGCCGGGCGGGGCGAAACGCCCCTGCTCCCAATCACGCAAGGTTGCGACTGGTGTCGAGATGCGTTCCGCGAACGCTGCCTGCGTCAATCCCGACGCCTCTCGGGCCTTGCGCACAAGAATCTGCTCGGGAGTCGTCACGCGCCCCATCCGCGCCCGAGCCTCCTCCAGGGCCTGACGCAGATCCGGTAGCGGCTCGCCCGAGTCGGCCTCGATAGCCCTGACGATTTCGTTCACGTCCATTTCACACCACCTTTCGGATGTCCTTGGGAAGCATGTTGTCCTGCTCAGCTTTGGCGTAGACCGCCACCAGCAGCACGGCCTCCTAGTCGGTCAGGTTAAAGTAGAGCATGCGCACCCCGCCTGACTTGCCGCCGCCTGCGCGCTTCCAGCGCACCTTCCGAGCCCCATCCGCTTCCGGAATCACGTCGCCCGCGTCAGCATGCTCGGCGATCCATGTGATGAACTGCAGCCGATCCTCTTCGGCCCAGATGCGATGCGCCTGCTTCTGGAAGGTCGGAGTTTCGATGACCGTGCGCATGGTACGCATTGTACGGGATTTCCGTAGATTTGCTTCAGCCGTGAAGCGTCTATATCCCCCTGCGGCAAGCCTTGGCTTCCGCCTTACTGGCCCGGATACGGCGGCAGGATCATCGTCCGATTCACCAGCACGTTGAACGCATAGCCGGGTCGGATGACGAGCGTGGGCTGGATGTTCAGGTTACGGTTGAGCAGATTGGTGCCGACGTTGTTGAGCTGCTGCGCCGCGGCTGCTGCGGCCTGTTGGCTCGCGGAAGGGGTGTTCAGTGCCCCGGCGTTCTGCGGCTGGCTGAGCTGCGCGCCGACGCCAAGCAGGCTCATCAGGATGGCGCTGCCGAAGACGCGGAAGTAGTGGTTGTCCACCTGGTCGTGGAAGCCGGCCTGGCCCTTGCCATCGGTGCCTTCCATGCCGCGCAGGTCGATGGTGGCGCCATTCGGGTAAATCAGCCTGCTCCAGGCCACCAGCACGCGGCTTTGGCCATAGGCGATCTGGCTGCTGTATTCGCCGATCAGGCGGGTGCCCTGGGGGATGAGCACGACACTGGGATTCAAGCTGTCGTACACGGTCTGCCGCACCTGGGCGCTGATGGCGCCCGGCAGGTCGCTGTCGATCCCAGTCAGCATCACGGCGGGGATCACGCTGCCCGCGAAGAGTTCGTGCTGGGCGAGGGGCGGTTGCACAGCGGCAGGGAGATAACCGTTGTCACCCTTCGCCTGGGCGGCATCGAGGAAGCCCTTGTTCTGCTGCTGGGGGGATGGCTGGGCTGCGCCACCCTGCCCTGCTGCGCCTTGGAGTGCGGCGAGAGCTTTCTGCAGAGTTTGCTCCTGATCGCCGGGCTTGGGCACTGCGCCGAGGGCGAGGCGGCGCAGGGCGTCGGCAGTGTCGCTTACGGCCAATCTTGATGCTCCAGGCGCTGCCAGCTCGACCTTGGCGAGGTGTGCGCTCTGGGCTGCCAGCACGGCCCCCTCCAGCTCTTTGTAATGCTGCTCTTCCAGCCACTGGTGGTATTTCTGGGCAGGTGTGAGTTGTTGTGGGTTGCCGGTTGTAGCCAGGGTTGCGCCTGGGGTTTGCAAGGGGTTGGCTGGTGCACTGGCTGAAGCATGGGGTTGGGCCGGGTTCGATGCGCCGTGCTCTGGCGTCGCAGCCGCCGCCTGGGTTGCGGCGCGCTGCATGGCTGCGATGTCCGGGCTGGTCTGGCCGACCTGCTGTGCCCCGGAGTCGCTGCCGTCAGAGGGGGCGGACGACTTGTTCCCGGCGGTCATGATGCCGAGAATCATGCCGCCAGCAATGACGCCTCCTGCGACGAAAGCCACTTTCTTGAAGTTCTTGCTCAGGCGCGCACCGCCCTCGCGCGGGGTGCCCTTGATGCTCAGACCTTTCTTCTTGCCTGCTGTGGTTCCGTCCACGTCCTGCGCGAGCAAGCGGCTGTCGGCCTCTGGGGTGTCGGGTTGTTTAGGGTCGGTCATCATGGTCTCCGATCAGCGTGCCCACCAGCCGGAGTTCATCTGCCCGTGATGGCAGGTGACGCTGCGTGAGTCTTTGCCGACGCCGACGGCCAGCTTGAACTTCTGCGGCAGGCCGTCAATGACAAAGTAGCCGTGCACCAGACGGCTGTTGAGCAGCTCGGTGGTGTCGCTGGTGACGTTGAACACGGCGGGCGCGTCGGTGTAGCGCATCTTGCCCGGCATCTGCAGGTAGGTGTGACCGCCGCCTGAGAACACACGGATCGGCAACAGATCATCGTTCTCCAGGTTGGCGTGGCCGTCGTCGAGTTTGCAGGTGTAATTGAAGTCCAGGGTAGAGGGATCGATCCGACCCAGCGGGGCAACGACTTCCTGCTTCTTGGCGGCAGCCTGCGCCGCTTCGGCCGCCCGCTGCTGAGCGGCCTGCTGTTCCATGTTGATGACCAGCTGCTGCGGATCGTAGAACCCGATCTGCGGCACATAGTTGTGCTTGTCGCTGACCAGGGTCATGTAGTACACCCGGCCCGCATCGGTGGTGACGGCCAGATTGGTCGTCAGGCCAGCGGCGGTCGGTTTGACGACGACCACCGGCGTCTTGCCAGCATCGGCGGTCTGCACCAGCCAGCGCACGCTGTCGCCAATGGACAGGTTGGTGATGTGTTCGCCAGGCAGCAGGTTGATGACGCAGATGTGCAGCGGCGCGCAGGTGATGGTGGGCTGGCTCTGGCCGTAGGCATACATCACCATGCCGTTGGTGCCGACCATGCTGGGAGCGCTGCCGGTGTTGAGCCAGGTCTGCGCGGCCGCCGAGGTGGCCCTCCAGGACAGCGGAATCGGCGCTTTGAGGTCATAGATTTGGTGGCTGGTCTGCAGCTGCGGCGATGTCGTGGTTTTGATCTCTGACTTGGGCTGAGAGGCAGAAGCCATCGGCGGCGCTGCGTGGGCGCTTGCCGCAGCGGCCATGATGGCCATGGCGAGCAGGGTTTTGCGGTGTGTCATGACTTATCCTCCTGATAGAGCATGATGGAGTTGACAAAATCCGGTCGCAGGATGCGCGGGCGCACGATGACGCCAAGCAGCCCGGTCGGCAGACCGACCGCCGCGAGCCAGACGGCATAGAAGTAGGGGATGAAGCGGTAGCCTGCGGCATCAAATACAAAGGGCATGACGAGCAGGACGACTGGCACACACAGAACCAAAGCTTGCCCAATCGACTCCAGTAAGGCGGAGAGGATGTAGCGCCCGGTCCACCGGGCGGCGGCTTTCTGGTGTTCCATCAGAGCGGTCACTTGGCGCCGCCGACGATCTGCGTCCAGGTCACGTTCTTGACGAACAGACCCAGCGGGTTGTCGAGCATGACCTGGGGGTTGTCGGCCAGCTTGGGATCGAGGCCGGTGGTGATGTTGGCCCGCCAGTGTTCAACCGGTTTGGGCCGACCGCCCTCATAGCGCTGCTCATCCCAACCGACCTGCCAGGTGTCTTTGCTGACGGGCAGGACGCTGGTGATGGTGACGTTGACCGTGAAGTCGCCAAAGGGCGGGTGGGCGGCGTAGTAGGTGTTGAGGTAAGACCCGGCGTTGCTCCCGGCCATGGCGTAGACCTTGGCGATGAGCGCTTTCTGCGCAAGGGGATCGGGGATGACGCTTCGCGCCGTCCACACCCAGTTGGCGACCTGCGCCTCGATGATGCGCTGGCTGACGGCGTTGCCGCCCGCGGGTTGCGCCATCGCCACCGGGTTGCCCATCTTGTCGAGGGCGACGACGAAGGGCTGGATCTTGCTTTGTCCGCCAACATAGGTGATGCCGGCGACCGCAATCGCCGCGACGGCCAGGCTGGCGAAGGCGGCGAGACGCCAGGTCTTTGCGCGGGCGAGCGCGTCGCCATAACGCTCATCCCACTCGCGCCGGGCGTTGAGGTAGGGGTTGGCTTCGGCCATACCGTTCTCCAGGGTTGCGGCACCAGACATTGGCGCCTTGCCCTGACTCTGCGCGGTGGGGACAACTGCATCAGCGGGTGATGCGTCTGTCAGGGAACCCACGTCCGTGCTTTGCGCCGACGCAACTCCAACGGCGCGCTGCGCCGCCAACTCGCGCAGCGAATCAATCGAGCATTAGAGTTTGCAGAATAGTTTGCATTCCGCTAATATTGTCCCATGTACTCGATTGAATACAGCCGCGAAGCGTTCAAGAGCCTCAAGGCCATGCCACACAATCTGGTAACGACGGTGCGCGAAAAAATCGAGCAGTTGGCGGCTGCGCCCCACGGACCGAACAACAACGTGAAGAAGCTGCAGGGGCGCCCTGGCTATCGGTTGCGCGTCGGCAATTGGCGCGTGATTTACGAAATTCATGATGACCGACTGGTGGTGATGATCCTGGCGGTTGCCCCACGAGGAGGTGCGTACCAATGAGCACGATTCAATTCATCGAACGCAACGGGAAGCGGGAATACGCTGTGGTTCCGATGGCGTTGTTTGCGCGGCTCTTGCGTGCCGCCGAAAACCTGGATGACGTTGCCCTGTTCGATGCCGTGAAAGCTTCCGACGATGGATTCCGCGTGCCGGGCGCGGTCGCGCATGCCATCCTGGACGGGACCCATCCTGTCAAGGCCTGGCGCGAATACCGCGGATTCACTCAGGACACTTTGGCCGAGAAGGCCGGCATCAGCAAGGCCTATCTCAGCCAGATCGAGACGGGCAAGCGGACCGGAGTGGCCAAGACTCTCAAGGCCCTCGCATCGGCGCTAGGCGTGACGCTCAACGAATTGCAGCCATGAGTGCCGCAGTAGGGGCCAGCCACGGCCCGAACGCGCCATAGTCGCGCGTTATGGCCGCCGTCTCTCGATCGTGATCGACACGGCCATCGAGGCGGCAAAGAAAACCGACCAAATGACGGTGGCTGCGGGCGGCTTGAAGGCATGCTCCCACAGCACAGCGAACCAGACGGCGTTGACGATCTGCAGCAGCAGGATCACCAGGCTTTTGCGGTCGCGTTGAATCGCCCGGGAAAGACTCGCACCGATTTCATCGGCGACCTGCCTGCGTAGGCGGTTCTTGTCGTCAGCCATGTCAGTGCTCCACATGGCCGAGGCGGATCTGAATGCCGCTGCCACCCCCGCCCTCGTGGCAGGCGATGTCGTCTTTCGTGTCCGCAACCTTGCCGACGTTGTCTTTCAGCACGTCGAACGGGTCGCGGTCCGATTTGCCTGGCGGCTTGTCCAGATCAGTCCGCCCGCTCTCGCCGGATGGTGCGCCAAGCGCATCGATGGGGCCTTTCGGTGGGGCGCTCGGTGCTGGTGAAGGTTGCGCCGGTGCGGGTGTCGCAGAAGGACGCAACGGTGTGCTCGACGGGCCGCTGATCCCCTTGCCCTCCATCATTGCTTGAGCCGCCTGGCCCATGCGAGCGGTATTGGCTCCGACGCTGCCCGCACCGGCCAGCGACCCGGCAGGCGTGCCGGAAGTTGGGGCTGACGTGGAAGCACCGCCGCCTTTCGCTCCGCCTCCGATGGAACCCATCATGCCGCCTGCGGGCTTGCCGCCTGAGCCTGTCATCTGTCCAAGTGCGGCAAGCTTTTCTGCGCCGGCAATGGCACCGCCCGCGCCCGAGGCGCCGCCGCCCGAACCGGCGCCAAGCAACCCGGCCATTTTGTCGAGGCCTTTCGCGCCGCTGGCGTAGGCCGCAACACCTGCCGCGCCTGCTGCGGCCATGCCGCCAGCAATGGCTGCCGCACCGCCCGCCACATTGCCCAGCGACATATTGGGCGAGCCATTCATCAGGCTGCCCGCAAGGCCGGGCGCTTGCATGCCGATGACCCCGTAGATGAGCATGCTGACGCCGACAGTCAACAGGTCGGTCGGCGGAAGCGACTTCCCGGTGTATTGGGCGATGTAGGCCAGTTCGCTGTTGATGAGATTCTGTCCGAGCCCGATGATGGCATAGATCATCAGCAGTTTGATGCCCACGCTGACCAGGTAGCCGATGTATTTCTCACCGAAGCTGCTGGTCAGGCCGGATCCCGTGAAGCCCAGCATCACCAGGCCTGCCCCGCCGACCAGATAGGTCTCGATCAGCGTCATCAACAGTTGCAGCGCAACGAGGCCGAATCCGATCAGGGCCAGCAGCGAGGTGATGGCGATGATGATGGCCAGGAACAGGTTGCTGCCAATGTTGAGGAGACCGCCCGGCGCTTTGTTGTAGACCTCATAGAGCTGGTGCACCACGGAGAACGCCATCGACATCACGCCAGAGGGCGATGCGGTTGCCGCGCTCGATCCGCCGATGGCTTAACCCATGTCCATGAAGCTCGACGTGATCAGCGGCATCCACGTCGGCGCGTACTTGACGATGGTGTAGAAGAAGGCGATGGAGGCGATCTTCAGGGTGGCTCCGGCGATGAAGTCGGCCAGGTCGTTTTTCTTGAGAACCTGCTTGATCCCCCACCAAGACAAATCCATGGCGGCCAGCGCCGTGAATATCTTGAAGGCGTAGCCCTGCGCCGTGGTCATCCACCCCGTGGTCGCGGCTTGAAACTGGGAGCTGATGGTGTCAAGGTATCCCTGGCCCCCTGGGCCGCCTGTCGGGGTGGGCGCAGGCGCGGCGTGCGCACTGACCGCCACCGCGAGCAGGAGCATCAACCCGGCCGCAACGGCCCATTGCGTGCGGGTCGGAAGGGTAATTCGCCAAGTTGCGGCGGTGGCAGGTCGCATCATGGCTCCTCAGAATGCGCCCGGCCCGGTGGGCGCGGTCAGAATGGGCGTCACGCTGTTGGACTGATTCACCTGCGTATGCGCCTGCATGGCCATGTAGTTCAGCATGGCCTGATTCCCGGCCTGAATGTCGGATTGCAAGCCTTGCAGCTGGTTGACCATCAGCCCGGCGATCTGGTTGCCGGCCTGCATGACCTGCATGCGCCCGGCGGCGGACTGGCTGGCATCCTGAATCTGCTGGAGCGCTGATTGCGTCGTCTGGAACTTCTGTGCATTGAGCCCATATTGCTGGAGAACGCCGGAGATTTGGCTATCGAGATCGCCGGTCCACTTCTGCAGGCTGGCGTTGTAGTTACCAAGCACGCTATCGGGTGCGCCGAACTGTTGCTGCACGGCGGCCACCGTGTTCTGCGCGGCATAACTCAGCCCCTTGGCCTGTCCGACGAGCTGCACAAGCTGCTGAAGCTGCCCGGACACGTTCGGCCACATCTGCATCGGCAGGCTCTTGAGATTCAGCGCCTGGTTGTACAGGCTCTGGAAACCTTGCTGCACCTGCTGAATGGCGTTGTTGAGCTGCTCGACCATCGTCGCCTCCTGCACGATTTGCTCAGGCAGGGTCGCCCCGGCGATGGCGCCGGAGGCGTGGGCGCTGGGCATCGCCGCAAGGCCGGCCAGGGACAAAGCGATGGCAATCAGGGATTTGTTCATCGTCTTCATGGTGGATTTCCTCACTGGGCCGCAACAGCGGCGTTGATCGATTGCATCGTGGCGTTGAACGAGGTGACGGCAGATTGCGCCGCGGCACCGTTCATGGCTTGGGCCTGCCCCGTGGTGTCGGCCTGTACGGCAGCGGCCGACTGGTTCTGGCGGTCTTCGTCCTGTTGCAGCCGGTCGCCATACCAGGACGCCCAGGTCGCGTTCTGGTCGGCCTCCTGCCCGGCAATATCTGCCGCGCCCTGCCAGGCTTGCTGCGCGCCGACACTCGGCGCTGCGGAGGCGTTCGCAAGATCGGTCTGCTGGATCGACCGTGCCGCCTGTTCCTGTCTGGAATACATCTGGCCGGACGACCAGTCCTGCGCGCCTTGCCAGGTCGCGTCGGTGTTTTCCTGAGCGTGCTGGATTTGCTGCTGGTTCTGGCTTGATCCCACCGACTGGTATCGGGTATCGTTCGTGACGGTGTAGGGCGTCTGGCCGACCGCAGTCGGCAGGCTGGCCGAGGTCTGCTGCTGCACGCCGGTCATCTGCCCGATCTGCTGCTGCACCTGGTCAAAGGACTGCTTGGCCGCTTGCGTGCCCGCAGCGATGTACGTCACGGCCAGCGCCGGTGCTGCGGCCATTTGCGCGGCGTAGAGGCTGTTGGCCGTGGATTGCGCGGCGGCGTTGACGCCCCACCAGTACGCAGCGCAGCCGGGATTCCACCCCGAGCAGGCTGCGGCGGCCTGTGCGGCATGAACGGCCGTGATGTTGGCGGTCTGCTCGCCCATCGCCATACCTGCCATGACGGCTTGCGGGGCGGCGGCTGCAGCCAGATAGCCGATGTCGGCGCTGTGGCTGGACGCGGCTTGCTGCACCTGCCCTTGCTGCACGCCGGTCTGCTGCTGGACGCTGGACAGGCCTTGCTGGGCGCTGGTCTGGCGGGTCTGGCGGGTCTGGCTGGTCTGGCTGGTCTGGCTGGTCTGGCTGGACTGATTGGCCTGCGCGGACGTGTCGGCCTGCGCCTGCGGCACGTCGTTGTTCATCAGCGTGTCGTAACTCGATTGCTGCGACTGTGCGGACTGCTGGGCCAGCGCGCCCTGCTCATTGGAGAGGGCGGTTTGCTGGCTGCTCGTGGACTGCGCCTGATTGGCGGCGTCGAGCCAGGCTTGATAGACATCTCCGTCCTGCTGCGCCCGGTTCGACCAGTAGGCGGCTTGATTGGCCGCGTCCTGAGCCTGCTGGGCGTACTGATCCGCCATGGTCTGATCCGAGGCCGAGTTGGCGGCAGCTTGCGCAGAAGATGCCTGTGACTGGTAGTAGGCGACATTCGCCAGATCGGTCTGCCAGACACCGTACATCTGCTGCGCGTTCTGCTGATCCTGCTGCGCAATATCGCCCGCAACACCTGCTGCGCTGCTGTAGGCGGACTCAAGCGTCCTGGCCGTGCCAGCGGTGTAGGTCGATCCGAGATTGGTCTGGCTGTCGGCCTTGATGGACGCCTGTCCATCGGCCCAGGCCAGCAACGGCAAGGCCGCAAGCGAGGCGGCGAGAAGGGTCTTTTTCATTCGTACGACTCCCAAAGTTCTGCGGCGTGGTTTTGGCCGCGTTCGCGCAGCCATTGGGCGGGCCACGCATCGCCAAGGGTCTCGCGCAGTTGCCGGATGCGCGCGATGTCGTTTTTGCCGCTGGCCCCGACGAAGGCCAGTTCGGGGCTGGTCAGGCCAAGATCGAACAGACGGCACCCGTCTGGGTGCATGACGTAGTACTGTCGCTTCGGAGTGGCAAAGGCCAGAATCTGGATTTGCCGGGCGTTGAGCCCCACGCCCTCATACAGGGGGCGGATGTTCTCGGTCTCGGCCTCGGGGTTGGGCAGAAAAATTTTGGTCGGGCAAGACTCGAAGATCACATCGGCGATGCCCGATCGCACCAAGTCGGTCAGGGACTGCGTGGCGAACACCACGGCCACATTCGCCTTGCGCAGCACTTTGAGCCATTCCCTGATCTTGGCCTTAAACGCGGGATGGCTGAGCATGATCCAGGCTTCATCGAGGATCAACAGCGTGGGCTGGCCCTTGAAACGCTGCTCGATACGGTGGAACAGATAGGTCAGCACCGGCAGCACGAGCTTGTCGCCCTTGTTCATCAGGTGCTCCATCTCGAAGACCTGGAACACATCCTGCCCCAGGCTGTCGGTTTCGGCATCGAGCAGGTGGCCGGCCATGCCACGCAGGGTGTAGGCCTGCAGGGCTTCGCGCAGACTCTGATCCTGCAGCAGCACCAGGAAGTTGGTCAGGGTGCGCTGTGCCATGCGGTCGGTCGAGGCACCGAGCTGGGTGATCGCTCGGAATAGCTCCTGGCGATGGTGAGGCAGCATCTTGACGCCCTGCAGCTCGCAGAGTTGCTCCAGCCATTCGGCAGCCCACACACGCTCAACAGGCTCATCGACCCGGCCCAGCGGGCAAAACGCCAGATCACCGTGCTCGCCCGCGATGTCGTAGTGCTCGCCACCGGCCGCCCAGCACAGCGGCAGCATCGAATAGCCCTTGTCGAAGGCGAAGACCTGTGCGCCTGGGTAACGAAATTGCTGCGCCGCCACGAGGGCCAGCAGCGTGCTTTTGCCGGCGCCGGTCGGACCGAGGATGGCGGAATGGCCCAGGTCGGAAGCGTGAAGACAGAGGGTGAAGGGCGTGCCCCCGTCGGTCTTGGCCTGCAGCAGCGGCGGGCTGTTTGGCGGGTAGAACGGACACGGGTTGTGCTCCGGCCCGGCCCAGACGGCGGTCAGCGGCAGCAGGTGGGCCAGATTAAGCGTATGAATGATGGGGCGGCGCACATTGGCGGCGGTGTTGCCCGGCAACGTGCCCAGATAGGCCTCGACCGCGTTCACGTCCTCCACGCGGGCGCCGAAGCCGCGGTTCTCGATGAGCTTGACCATTTCCCGGGTGGATTCGTCCAGGACTTGCGGGTCTTCATGCGAGAGCAGCAGAACACTGGTGTAGTAGCCGAACAGCACCATGCCGCTGGACGCTTCGGCCAGCGCCTGCACCGCGTCGTTGGCCATGCGATCGGCGTCGGCGTTGATGTGGGTGGCCTGGCCGCCGGCGTTTTCACGCAGCAGGTTCATCATGCTCTTGCGCTTTTGTGCCCACTTGCTGCGGTATTTGTTGAGCGTCTTCTCGGCCTGGCCGGGATCGAGGTAGATGAAGCGGCTGCTCCAGCGGTACGACACCGGCAGCCGCGAGAGCATGTCCAGAATGCCGGGGAAACTCTCAGGCGGCAGACCGGTCAGCGCGATGCAGGACAGGCTGCGACGGTCGATACGGGGGATGAAGCCGGTCGTGAAATCGTGCTGGCCGAGCACGGCGTCCAGGTACATGGGCACTTGCGCCATGCGGAAGGGGCGGCAATCCGGCAACAGGCTCACGCACTGTTCCAGATGGGCCAGCAACGGGCTGGTGAGGAAGCCGGTGCGAGGGTCGATGCTGTCTTTGAGGCGACGGATCTCCAGCAGGGTCGAAAGGCGGGATTCCAGTTCCCGGATCTGTTCCTTGAAGCGTTCAAGGTTGCGGCTGGCCGTGGCTTTGACTCGGCCCTCGACAAACAGATCGGCCGTTTTGCTCGCTGCGTCGGGCATGGGGAACCAGGTGACGGTGAGAATGAACCGGCTGCGGTAGCCCACGAAGCTGCGCTCGTGGCTGTTGCGGCGAACGTCGTCGATCAGTCGTGTGGTGCGGTCGGGGAACGCGCCGGGTGGGGCGTAGCCCGGCGCGGGCGCGCGCACCGCGTCGCAGTGCAGCACCCAGCCGTCACCCAGCTTCAAGGCCGCGTTGACGCGGGCAGCCATCGCGCCGAGTTCTTCCTGCGTGGAAGAGTCCAGATCGGGGCCGTGGTAGTCCCAGGCGGCCATCAGGCCCCCGCTCTTGGTCAGCACGACGCCGTTGTCCACCAGCGCCGCCCAGGGCATCAGGTCGGACAGGCTGAAGGCGGCAGAGCGGAACTCCTTGAACGCCATCATGACCGCACCTCGCGATCCTTGGCGAAGGGGCTAGCCTGTGCCGGGTAGTAGCGGCGATATTTGAGCAAGCGTCCGCCGGTCTTTGACAGGATGGGGTCGTAGGCGGCCGCGCGGGAGAGCGCCCACTGGCCGACCATCCACAGCGTGACGCCGATGACAGCGGCCCAGAGCTTGGCCAGCGAGAAGATGAAAATGCCCGCCACGATGGCCAGCAGCAGAACCAGTTGGCGTTCACCGCCCATCATCAGAATGGGGCGATTGAGCGAATCATGGATCGGGGTTTTGGTGTCGTTCATTGCGGAACTCCGGTCACGCGGTCAGTGAATTCAGTGAGGTCGGCCGTGTGGCGCAGCGCTGCAACAATCTGCGGCAGCTCCCAGCCCTGCTCGACCAGGGCCTGCACGACGGCGATCAGGACTTCGGGCAGTTGGGGGCGGGGAGTTGCCTCCCCGCCTTGCCCGGCCTGTGAGAGGGCGGGGTGCATCTTCAGAACACCAGGGCGCCGGTCAGTCCGAGCACCTGGAGGAACTTGTTGCCCAGGACGATGAAGGCCACGCCGAGTACGACGTACAAGGCTTTCTTGGCAATGCCGCCGAGTTCTTCGCCGAACACCAGGGCGGCACCCGCAGCCAAAAAGGCAATGACGCTGATGGCTGTGGCCACCGGGCCGGTCAGGTCGTTCTGCAGGGTGCTGACCGCGCTGTCCCACGGCAAGCCGCCCGCGCCGGTGGCGAAGGCGTCGGCCATGGTGGCGGCGAATACTGCAGAGGCGAGCACGAGGCGCCGCACGACCGCAGCCCGCAGACGGTGGTGGATGGAAAGCGTTTTGAGACGTTTCATGAGGATGCCTTTCAGAATGGGGAACGGGACACCTGACGTTGGCGCCCTGCCCGGACTCTGCGGGGTGGGGACAGGAGGGTGAGCCCGCACCCGGACCAGGAGGTCTCCAACCTGGGCTTGTTTCGATGAGGCGTTGAATCGGATGCCCGATATAACTACAATATGCACCTACAATGCAGCGATGGACTTTGAATGGGACGATGACAAGGCGGCACGAAATCTGAAAAAGCACGGCGTGCGATTCAGCGTGGCAGCGCGGGCGCTGCTCGATCCTTGCCGCATTGAGGTGTACGACGGGCGGGAGGACTATGGCGAAGACCGATGGGCCACCATCGGCTATGCCGACCCGACCTTGTTATACGTGGTCTATACCGTCCGGCATGAGGACACCATCCGGCTAATTTCAGCGAGGAAAGCCAATGAGCAAGAGCGCAAGCAATACCGTCAGGCTCACCCTTGACCCGAAGAACCTCCCCCCTTTGACGGCGCAACAACGCGCCGAGCTTGAGGCCGTCGCCGCCATGCCCGATGAGCAGATCGACTACAGTGATGCGCCCTATTTGCCGGATGCGGTCTGGATGAAAGCGGCAGAGCAGTTGCCGCATACCAAGAAGCAGATCACGCTGCGCATCGATGCCGAAGTGCTGGAGTTCTTCAAGCACACTGGTCAGCGGTATCAGTCGCGCATGAATGCTGTTTTGCGCTCTTATGTCGAGGCGCACAAGGCGCATGTGAAATGAGTGCATGCGCCTATCGGATCGGCCGAGCCAACAATGCAGCAAACGATCAAAACCAGACATGGCCGCACCCTGATCGTGCCCACACCCGAAGAGGACGCGGCGATCAATGCAGGAATTGCAGCGGACCCGGATACCCACGAAGTCACGGATGCGGAGCTCGCACGCATGCGGCGAATGGGTGAAGACGCACGCGCGTTGACGCCTCACGATCCAGTCACCCTGCGGATGTCTTGCCGGGTGATCGGCCCCCAGTAGCGGCTGTCGAAACTCTGGGCGGCCATCGCTGGACGAGCTCCACTGCCATACATCCAGAACTGATCGGGGCCGAGTGTGAACACGCCGTGCTGGTGAGGCAGATGCACCTCTGGAAAGCTCGGGGAGTCGGGAAGCTGGCCGCTATGGGCAAGCGCCTTGCCGTCGATGGTCACGGCCTGTGGGGTGACGGTGATGTGGTCGCCGGGCAGACCGACGATCTGCTTGAACATCGGCATGCCGCCGCCCGGACAGTCGCCTTTCATATAGAAGGGGAAGGCCTGCGGCGTCACCGAGGCTGGGGGACAGAACTCGGAGCGTTCGCCGCGGACGATGCGGGAATTTGCCGTGACGGGCAGCAGGCGATACAGACCGAGCGGCTCGCTCTCGGTCCAGTTGACCCGCCAGCCGAGCCACCCCAGGAGGTTGATGGCCAGGGCGGTCGTTGCCAGCGCCGCGATGGGGATGAGGAGGCGATGCCAGCGCGGCCGACTGCGGCATGAGATCGCCTGTTCGAGGGCGTAGGGAATGCTCATGCCAGTCTCCCCGTTGATGCCGCCGCGCCGAGCTTGATGCGCTCGGCCAGCGCTGCGTCCTGGTAATACTTGATCTTCTGGCAGTAAACGGGGGCGTGACCTGCGACGAAGACCAGCTCGTCGTCGGGCGGCAGGCGCATGCACTCGTCGGGGGTCAACAGCGGGCGCTGCACGATCTGCTCATTGGTGTTGACGTTCTGCAGCACCACCGCAAGCCGGTTGCCGCTGTATTGCCGCTGGGTGTGGCTGACGGTGGCCTGACCGGCCATCTTGCTCAGCAGCTCGGCCGTCTCGATCTTGTTCGGCGCATAGGCCACGCGGATGTGGCAGTTGCTGATGATGGATTCATCCTTGCCATAGGCGGCAAAGAGCTGGCTCAAGTCCTGCACGATCAACAGGGCCTTGAGTCCGTAGCCGGCTATGAAGGCAAGCGCCTCCTGGAAGATGTCGAGCTTGCCCAGACTGGGGAATTCGTCGAGCAGCAGCAGGAGACGATGGGGGTAGCGACTCTTGCTCGCCCCGCCGGCATCGAAGTCCATGCCCTCAGTCAGTCGCCGCACGACCTGATTGATGACCAGGCGCAGCAGGGGCTTGAGGCGATCCTTGTCGCTGGGCGGCACCACCAGATACAGCGCCGTCTTCCTGGGTTCCGGCTTGCCGTCCACATCAGCGCCGCCCATGATGCTTTCCAGGGTGAAATCGGAGACGCGGGTGTTGTCGGCGACGATGGGGTCGCGGTAGAGGGAGAGAAAGGACAGCGCGGTGGACAGCACGCCCGAGGCTTCGTTCGGCGCCTTGTTCAGGAAGGACTGGCTGGCCTGCGCCACAGCGGCCCAGCCGGTACGTGCATGGGGATCGTTGGTCTGTGCGCCTTTCTCCAGGGCGACATCGCGGATGTAGGTCATCACGGCCTGCGAGCCTTCCATCGGCTCGGCGTCCTCACCTTGATTGCGCTCGGTCGCTTCCCGGGCGATGTCACGGATCGGGCCGCCGTCGGAGAGGATGGCCTGCACGGTATGCAGGCAACGCAGGCGAGCGTCTGGGCTATTGCCGTCCCAGTAGAGCAAGACAAACAGCACCACCCCGGTCATGAGGTCGAAGCCGGTCTTGGCCCAGTGGTCGTTCAGGCCCTTGCCGTCAGGATCGACGATCATGGTGGCGATGTTCTGCACATCCTTGACTAGGTTGCCGTCCATGCGGATTTCCTGCAAGGGGTTGAAGCGGGCGGAGTCGGGAGAGGTCGGGTCGAACTTGATGGCACGCTGCCCCAGCACTTTCTCGCGAAAGCCGCTGGTCAGCGCCCAGTTCTCGCCCTTGATGTCGTGCACCAGGACGGATTGATCCCAGTTCAGCAAGGTGGGGATGACGATGCCCACGCCCTTGCCGGAGCGCGTCGGCGCGAACACCATCATGTGTTCCGGCCCCTTGTGACGCAGATAGCGCACCTGCGGGCCGTCGTTCCAGGCGCCGAACAGCACCCCGCCCTTGTTTTTGTCGTCTGGCAGGATGGCTGTGGCGGCGACTTCCGGGGCTGTAGCCCAGTGCGCCGAGCCGTGCAGATCGTTGCGTTCGGCGTCGGCCTTGCGTGAGCGGCGGTAGGCGATGCCTACGGGCAGCACCAGGGAGAGGAAGCCGCCGACGCCCATGATGAGGTGGGCGCGTTCCAGGATGTCCAGCACGGCCTGGCCGTATTCGATGCGGTTGTATTTGAAGGTCCAGATCAGGATGTCGTAGGGGGCGTAGAGCCACGGCGGGATCATGGGCGCACCCAGTGCCGGGGTGAAACCGAAGGCCCAGGCGGCGTATTCGGTGGCCGCCCAGGTGGACAGCAGCACGATCATGATGAACAGGCCCAGACCCGTCCAGACGAAGCGGGTGATGTCTCTCTGCGCCTTGGGGATGTGGTAGATGGCTTCGGATGCGGTGCTCATGGTCGTGCTGCCTGGAAAGGTTTGGGGGCGGCCCGTGACGTGGGCCAGTCGGCGTGCGCCCCGGCAAGGATCGCCAACAGGGGGGAAGGAATCCGGTCGCGCGCTGCGGCGGTTTTGCGCCACCGGCCGCTGGGCGTGCTGGGTTCAGCGTTCCATCGCCGCGGCCTTGCGGTTCGACTGGCGCAGACGGGGACGGGCTGGGCGCTCGGGTTTGTCAGCCTCGGGCGGTTCGGAGGATTTCTCGGCGGATCGATCGGACGCGTTGGACTTGTCCTTGCCTGCTCCCTGCTCAGCCTGCTTCATCACCTGATACTCGGCTGCCTTGCGGTCCTCCTTGTCGAGAACCTTGCGGTTTTGTTCGGCGAGGATGTCGGCAGCCAGTTTGTCGGCGCCTACGGCGTCGGCGAAGCAGTGGAACGCCAGAGCATCGGCAAGCGCTTTGCGCGACACATCACCCGCCATCTCGCTGTCCAGGATGCGGCGCGCTTCTGGCTCCTTGCCGCCATTCGCAACAAAGTTCTGGACGGCTTTTTCGTAAGCGCTGGGTTCCGTCATCTCCCGGTACTCGGCTGCCTTTCGGTCTTCCTTGGCGAGCATCTGACGATGCTCTTCGATTGCCGGCGCGAACTTCTCTTTCAGATCGGGGTATTCGTCAAGTACCTGCTGAGGCGGCATGCTCTTGGGTTCCATGCCCGGCGGATGAACCGCATCAGGCATGTTGTCGTACAGCGCGTTGTTGACCCGGTTTTTGTGCATCATGCGCAGCGCATCGTTCGCGGTCGGGCCCTCGGCGTAGCCCATCAGTTCACCACGCTGCGCGCTGCCGTTGAACACGACCCATTCTCGCCCATGGTTCGGGCCGAGTTTCTGCGCCGTGGCAACGGTGGCGAACTCGGCAAAGGTCAGTTCGTGAGGCTGCTTGGACAGCAATTCATTTTCACGCAGAAGTGCCTCCTGCATCCTGTCGTGCGCCGGGGGCACGGGTTGAACCTCTGGTTCACCCTTGCCGCGAATTACGGTCACGCCCAGACTTTTTCCATGCTCAGCCATCAGAAGCTGTTTGGCCGCGTGGTCGAGTTCAGCGACGCGCTCCGTGGACGACAAGCCGTCCTTGACGGGGATGGGAATGTCGTTCCATCCCTGTGCGATCACAAAGCCGCTGGACTGGGTGTTGACGTTCAGGATTTTCTCGACCGATGCCTTGCCGTGCGTGAACTCGCCGCCTTTGTTTCGGTCCTTGTCCAGCAGGAAGGTCTTTTCATAGGAACCGCCCTGCGTGCGCTTCCACCCGCTGGCCTCCAGGGCATCATGCAGGGTTGGCGGTTTACCCGTGGGTTTGCCTGCATCTGGATTCAGCCCGCCGTCCACGCTCGGGCCGATGTCTTTTTGCGGCACCAGGAAGGAATAGGTTGCCATCTCGGTGAGTAAGCCTTCGTGCCGACCCATGAAAGGATCGGACATGGAGACCGGCCAGCCGACGCCTTGCTTTCCGACCCAGTCCTTGACGCAGGCGGCTTCGCTCTCGCCCAGTCCGCTTTCATCGCGGTTGACCAGAGCGCTCGCCCAATGCGCGGGAGCGTCGATCTCGACGGTCTTGCGCTTGCCTTGCGCCAGTTCGGGCTGCGGCGCAGAGTCTGCCGCCCGTTCCGCCACCTTCGCCGTAGTCTGCCGCTCCTGCGTGACCTGCAAGGCCTGCTCTTTGGCGAGCACATAGTCCACCGCCTTGCCCGCTTCCGCTGCGGCCCGGAAGATTTCGTTCTTGTCGTTCTTGAGCACCTTGGCCCAATCCTGAACGTAGGCGGCGTGACGTTCGGCGTCATGCGGGATGCCGGTCTGGGCGGCGGCGAACAGGCTGAACATCTCGGCGCGTAGCTCTTCCTTGGCGTAGCCCTCGGAGCCGAAGCGGTGACCGCCGGTGATGCCTTCACGATTCAGACGGTGCGCTGCGCCGGTGGCATGGCCGATCTCGTGCAGCAGCGTGCCGTAGTAGCGCGCCGCGCCCTCCTCCTTGCCCAACTCGGAATTGAAGGCGCCGCGTGGAGGCAGAACCACCTGGTCACGCTTGGGCGAATAAAAGGCGTGCTCGGGATGCTCGCCGTAGCTGAGTCCATCGCGCGCCATGGCCTCCTTGAGCGACTCGCCTCGCGTCACCGGGTCGAAGGTCGGCGCGGGTGCCAGGGGCTCCAGTTTCAGCCCCTCGCATTGTGCGACGTTGAACACGGTGTGGACGCGAGAAGTCCAGGTGTCGAGTTCGCGCGCCTTGTCCCAGCTCAGATGTTGCGGGCCTTGTTCGGTACGGCGCTGCACGCGCAGATCGGTGGTCTTGACGTGCAGGGTGGCGTCCTTGTCCGTCGGCATACCGACCTCTGCCCGGCCGTTCTTCTCGCCGAACACCTTCACCCGCATGCCGTTGAGCGTGACGCTGATGTCCTTGCGGGCATAAAAGGGTTGCTCTTTCCACAGCTCGACGGGCAGGCCGTGTTCGCCCTTTTTGATGCGCCCGCCCAGGGCGTTGATCTGCTTGACGGTGCCGTAGCGCGGATCGGTGTACCCTCGATCGGCTTGCTCCAGCATCAGCATGAGGCGGTTGCCGCCGCGGTATTCCCGTCCGGTTTCCATATTGCGCGGTAGACCTGCCCGCAACGCGGCAAAGGGCTTGTCCCAGGGAATCTGTCCCTGCTCCAAGGTCTGAACGAGTTTGTCGGTGAGTTCCTGGCGCAGGTCGCGCGGGGGTTTGACGGGGTGATCGGGTTTGATGTTCTCAGCCATGATCAGCCTCCGTTTGCGCGTCATCTTCGAAGTCCGCGCCGAGGGCTTCGGCCGTGGCGCGGTCAGAGACGAAGATGGACTCAAACTCGGGGGCGCCGTCCGCAGGGACGACGGCTGGGGTTTCGGGGTTTTGCATGACGGGCTCCTGTGAGATAGGCCGTGGCGCACGACGCGCCACGGAAAGACTCTGTGGAGTGGGGACAGGAGGCTCAGCCGCCCAGGCCCATGTCGCGGCTGGGTTGCCGCGGTCGGGAACGGACGGGCGCACGCTGCGGCGTTTCGACCTCGCGTTCTTCGGCGCGCTCATGGGCGACGATCTCACGTTCCACGGCTTTTTCCTGCGCCTTTTCTTCGGTGCGCTCTTGCTTTTGTGCCTGCTCTTCGCGTTTTTTCAGCTCTTCGTCGATGTTGCGGGTGCGTAGTTGTTGCTGAAGCTGCTCACGCTCGGTCTCGATCTTGGCCCACATGCGCTCGGTCACGCGCTCGCCCAGCGGAGTGAGGCGATCCTGGTCGTCGATCAGGCGGGTCTGTTCGTCATGGCCCTGCAGTTGGGTGCGCTGCTCTGGCGTGAGGGGCTGATCGCGCGAGGCGCGGTCGAGGGCGTCGAAGCCGTGGATGTCGAGCTTGCCGAGCAAGGCTTCGGCCTGCATGGCTTGTGCATCGACGGTGTAGGCGCGCCTGTCGCCGCCATGAACTGCGCGGACCGCTTCAACGCTGCCCTTGCCGACTGCTGGCGCGGTGAGTCTTGTGTCTGCACCGAGTTCTTCGCTCTGCAGGGTTTGCAGGCGGCCGAGCTGCCAGGTCTGTTGCAGTTCGGGGTTCTGCACTTTCAGACCCATGCGACCGGCAATCTCGGCGGTGCGCTCCTGGAATTCGCGGCTGCCGTTGAGTTGCAGCCCTTTGTCCATGTCGTACTTCTGCTCGGCTAGGCGCAGGGCGGCCTCGATCTCGGGGTCATCGACGTGGTAGAGATCGACCCGCTCGCCGCGGTCTGTCATCACCCGCTCGCCATCGCGCGCATAGTGAACGCACTTCGGCGGTCCGTCCTCGATATCGTGGGTCAGGCCATCGAGCACTTCGGGTTCCATCGCCGCGGTGCGCCGGCCCCGGATGATTTGCTGCGCGGGATCGCGGCGTTTTTCTTGTTCGAGCAGGCGGGCGGCGGCGGGGTCGTGTTCGGCGCGAGGTTCCAGAAACTCGCGCAGGGTCGGAACGAGAGGCAGGCTGCTGGCCAGGGTCTTGCGCTCGGCGGCCTGCTGTTTCTGCAGATGCTCGATTTGCTTGGCGGCCTCGAACGTCTGCACATCGGGATCGCCCCCATTCTTGACGGTTTCGGCGCGTTGCTGAGCCAGACCGGAAAACAGGGATTCCCGCGCAGCTTGATGCTGCGCGTTCAGGTCATGCCAGGCCTTGGTGCGAATTTCGCGGGTGGGCTGAGCCGCTTCGCGCCAGGCATTCAACAAGGCGGCTTCTTTCTCTGCGTCGCTGACTTCCGCCACTTTTTGCTCTGGCTTCGGCTCCTGTTCGGATTCGACTTGCTCCAGGGCCGCGTTGAGGTCGGCGAACTCCGTTCGCTTCAAGTTCACAGCTTGCTGGACGGGGGCGGGTTCATCGGGGGCGGGTTTCTGCTGCGGTTCGATTTCGGCTTGTGGTTCCATCGGTTTCTCCTGCTTGAGATGGGGGGTGGGGGACAAGGGCTGACGCCCCTGCCCGGCGGATGGCGCGAGGCCGGGATGGCTGCGCTGGAAAATCCACGGCGGGACGGCGCGATCCAGGGTGGCGCGGATCGCATCCGGCCCGCTGTCGCGGAGTTGGTCGCGGGCGTCGTAGCCGGGGGGCGTGACGCCGGAGGTTTTTTCGGGAAGGGCGATGGCGGTGCGGGCGCTGCCGAGGATGCGGGCGGCTTTGAGGGCATTGATCTGCCCTTTGTGGGCGGCACGCTCGCCGTCGTTGTCGGCGTAGAGAGTCACGCGACCCTGCACCTGATCGTGCAGGGCGCGAGCCACGTCAGGAAGGTTCTGAGCCGAGAGCGCGGCAATGACGGGCAGGCCTGTGGCCTGATGGAGGGCCAGCGCGGTGCCGATGCCTTCGCACATCACGACATGCGGGGCGGTTTTGGCGGTCTCGAAGGCGCGCAGTGGCGCTTCGGCGTCCTGACCGTCGATGGGGATGACGGCGAAGGCGCCCTGTGTCGGCGTACCCGCGACGAAGCGTTTGTCGGCAGACTGGCCCGGTTCGGCCCAGGCGATGCGCTGTGTGCCAACCCAGCCGGGCTCGCCCTCGGTGAGCTTGAGCATGGGCACGAGCAATTGCGCACTGTGCTGCCGCAGCCCGGCCGTGGGCAGTGCGGGGTTTTGCAGATAGGGAAAGTTCTGCGGCTCATGGCTGGCCTCCCAGCGCGCCAGGCTGTCGGAAATTGCGGCCTTTTGGCGCTCGGCTTGCTGCTGCAGCCAGGCGGCGCGTTCGGCTTCGGCCTTTTGTTGTTCTTCAGGCGTGCGTTCCCGCGCCAGTTCCGGGCGAAAGGCGATGGGTCTGCCCTCGGCCTTGAAGTTCGTCACCCATCCGCTGCCGTCTTCCCGCAACAGATAAGCGGCATCGTTCCTGCCATTCGGGCGGTCGCCCACGTCGGCGCGGTGAATACGGCCATCGACCTGCAGACGCTGCGGGTCGATGTGCACATCCTGCAGACGGGCGAAGTCGAGAAACTGGGTGAGCTGGGTCGTGTCCATGCCCTGACTCTGCAGGGTGGGGACGGATGGTGCGGCGTCTGATCAGACCCGCCGTATTTCCCGCTTCAACCCGTCGTCGATTTCAATCGAAAGCCGCCACCGGCGGCGGCGTGTCGATCGGACGAGGCGGCGCGCTGGCGTTCGGGGTCGAACCGACTCTTTGGGGGACTGCTGATCGGCCTTAGCGCTCGGTCGGGCCGAGCGAAAGAAAGGCCGCTGTCGGCCATCTAATGCCGTTCGATGATTCTGGTGAGCCGCCATCTGACCATGGCAAACGAACTGCGTGCAGCGGCAGGCTTGAATTTCGGCGCTTTCCAATCGGCTCACGGCAAACCCGGCGCATGGCTCAAATCGGCGTCGGCGCTAATTCCCATCTAGGCGCGCAAGGGAAAGGGCCTCTTCCCATGAACACCCGGAACATCTAGCGCGTGACTTGAACGGTCACGTGGGAAAGATCGGAAAAGCGGGCGAGCAGGCGCTGGTAATGAACACAATCCCTTTCGCCGTCATGATTTTGCACGGCGAGGATCGCGCCCAAGTGGCCCGGGCCCAGGCGCCAGAGGTGCAGATCGCGGATGCTGTCACCCTGCGCCTTCACCAGCGTCGCGATGTCATGGCTAAGCCGACGGTCTGGATTCATGTCGAGCAGAATCGCACCCGTGTCGCGGACTAGGCCGAATGACCAATTGGCGATCACCAATGCCCCGACGATGCCCATGACCGGATCCATGAAATTCAAGCCGAAGAATTTGCCTGCGGCCAAGCCCAGGATCGCAAGGACGGAGACTGCCGCATCCGCCGCAACGTGCACAAACGCTGCACGCATGTTGTGGTCTCGGTGGTGCCCGCCATGTGTATGGGGTATGGGTTCTTCGTAATGCAGCGTGGCGCCGAACGACTCGAAGCGCGCCCCGAGCTTCACGTGCAGGCTGAAATCGTGTGGCTCGGGAATCTCCTCGACTGACTCCCAGCAGTCACCTACGTCACGCAAGGCAAAGCACTGCTCTTCCCCGCCGGTGCGCACCGTGGTTAGCATGACATCAGCCGCCCAAAGGGGCTGCGCACTCCCTGGCTCTTGGAGAGAACGCACTCGGAAGCGCGGAGGAACCCCATCCTCGAAGATGCTCAACTGCAGGCGTCCGGCCGGGGTGTCAATAACCTTCGGCTCGTCGTCATGTGCATGACCGGAGTGGTCGTGCGCATGGCCATTGCCGTGGTGGTGACCATGGTCGCCGCCACTGAGCATCCAGGCGCTGACAATGTTTACTATCAGTCCGAGGAAGGCGATCGCGATAGCCTCGTTGAAACCAATGCGTGTTCGTGCCGATGGAATT